>DATNRH010000131.1 GCA_036703605.1 Candidatus Obscuribacterales bacterium
ATCCAAGTGTTCGGCGACTTCGTGATAGAGGGTCATAATATGGTCATCGGCCAGGCCATAGTAGACGTTACGACCCTGGCGACGGTAGGTGACTAGACGCTGCGATCGCAGCACCCGTAGCTGATGGGATACCGCTGACTCGCCCATTTTGACCGCAGCAGCCAGATCACACACACAGAGTTCTTGCCGGGCTAAGGCTGACAGCAGCTTAAGCCGGTGGGGGTCAGAAAGGGCGCTAAAAAATTCCGCCATCCGCTGGGCCTTGGCAGTGCTGAGCACCTCAGGCTGTACTTGGCGCACGTTATCTAAATGCACCAGCGGCTCGTCACAGGTTGGTGCGTCAGCCGCTGGCATGGAAGATTTCTCTGTAGAACGAGACCTAGCCATCGATTCGGTTCCCTGGCTTTTTCTCTATGATACTGAGAATCGTTACCACTGAACACCTGTTCAGAGGATTGAGAGTGTTCACCTTACGGAGTTTGCTCGCTTCCCTGCTGCACCTGCTGTATAAAGTACAGAGTTTGCTCATAGCCAGGGCGATCGCCCTGGGCATGAAATAGCGCTGCCGCCTGGCGCAAATCGGCCATGGCGGCTTGGGAGTCACCGAGCTGGTACTGCAAAATACCGCGATTGCCATAGGCTTCAGCCAGCTCAGGATTGAGGCGGAGCGTGGTGTTGAAGTCTGAAAGAGCGGCTTCGGCATTGCCCAGTTCGGTATAGATTTTGCCTCGGTTGTAGTAGGCATCGGCGTTGTCGGGGGCCAGGGCAATGGCCGCATCTAGGTCGCTGAGAGCCTGGGGTAGGTTGCCGGTGGCCGCCAAGACAAGGCCGCGATCTAAGTAGGGTTGCACAACCTCGGGGGCTAGCTCAATAGCCTGGGTCAGATCGGCGATCGCCGCCTCGGCATTGGCTGTGTGAGCGTAGGCTTCTCCCCGGTTGTATAGCGTTTCTGGATGGTCGGGGCGAATCTGAAGCACCCTGGAAAAGTCAGCGATGGCGAGCTGATAATCTCCCAGATCATGGTAAGCAATGCCGCGATGAAAATAGGCCTCGGCATGGGTGGCATCGGCTTGAATAGCCTGGCTGTAGGTGGCGATCGCTGCCTCTAGCTGCCCCTGCTCTGCCTGCTGTCGCCCCTGATTTAGGAGGCTGGCAAAGAGACTGGCGGTAGATTGCTCCACCGCTTGGGCAGGCTGCATCCCCACTGCCATGCTGCCAGGGGCGACAACGACGGCCATTCCTAGAGCTATCGCTAACATTCGTTGCATCTGCATGGTTTCTCTCCTAACCGCACGACTGAGCTATGGGTTTGCACCGCGAGCTGTACCGTAAGGCCCAGACTTGCTCCCAAACCATCACCTTATGACACGTTACAAGCTGAGCTATCCCCCGAGTTTGGTCGAGACCGGGTTGATCGCCGGGGCTCAAGATACCCGTAATTTTGATGGACTTGCCCGGCACAGTTGCCTGACCCAAGGCATTATGCAACACGCTAGCACAATCCCTCTAGCGCTCAACTCTTCCTTCTGAGAGACGAGCCAGGGCGAAAGTGCAGCAACTGAGTCACGAGTGCCGTCATCGGCAGATCTGGCAGAGGGGCGATCGCCAGAGTTAGGGCATCTCTCCAGCGATGACGAAGAGATAGCCCGTTCGCTGTACGTAAACGTTATGTTCTTTTTGAACGTGGATGCATCTCTAAAATACAAACTTAAATACATAAGCCGAGAATTTAGATAAGCTTATCTGAGATTGATATTCTGAGATTGATATCTAGTGCAACCAAGCAACAGAGTTATCAGCTACATCCATAGTAGATCTTGTCGGCGATTAGTTGTTCAACATCCAAATGGATCGAGCAACTATAAGATCGATCGGTTTCGGACTAAGAATCGATTGCTTTCCCAGTTCTGATGAAGTCTAGTGGACTTACTCGACCTCATCGGCTTCGAGCATATCGCGGACTAAAATAACGGTACAGGAGCTATGGCGAGCGATCGCTTCTGGAATATTGCCCTGAATGACCTGTTTTAGCAAGCTTTCTCGACTAGCTCCTAGAACAATCACATCACAATGTTCTTCCTGAGCTAGGGTGACAATCGAATCAGCGATCGCATCGTTGACGATGGCGCGAGGAATCACGGGATAGGATAAGTAGCGCCGCAGTTGCTCCACTGCACTCTGTAATGCGGAAACATCCGTTGCGCCCTTGGCGGTGGGGAAAATTTGGCATACGCGCACCAGGGGAGCTTGTCCTAGGCTCAGGAGGGGTGGCAGCAGTTTCAGAGCAGCCTGGGCATTGGGGCCGCCGGCCACCGGCAGCAGCCAGCGATTGAAGCTGGGGGTTTCGCTGAGGCGCACGAGGAGAACTTCACAGGCGGCTTGGCGAATCACCGTATCAACAACGTTGCCAAAGACGCGACCGGGGGTTGAGGTATTGCCTTTCCAGCCCATTAAGATCAGGTCAATATGATGATCTTTGACGGTTTCCAGCATGGCATGGGCGGCATCATGGGCTACCCGGATTTGGGTATGCACTGGGATGCCCCAGGATCGTCCCAGAGATTCGGCCTGACGCAGCAGCCGACGGCTGGCAGTGGTGCGAACGGTGGCTTCGGAGGGTGGTGTACCGCGGGGGACGGTGATCACCTGCAGGCAATCGAGCTCGTAGTTGCGATCGCGGGCCAGCACAATGGCAAGTTTGAGCAGCAGCGGCCCGGTTTGGGGATTACTTAGGGGTACCAGAAGCCGACCTTGCCCCGTGGAGGGCGATCGCGTTTGGTAGACCACGTAGGAGGGTTCGGGCTGGGGGCCAAAAGAAGAGAGTTCGCCGCTAAGCTGGTCGGACTCGGCGCGGATAATATCGGCGCGGGTAATGATGCCGACCAGTCGCTGCCGATCGGTGACCGGTAGGCGACTGAGTTTGAAGCGATTGAGTAAATACAGAACGTGCACCAGGGAATCGTGGGATGACACAGTCACGGGCTGGGGAGTCATGATATCGACCAGACGCAGGTGACCTGTGGATCCATTGCGCCGGGAGGCATCGGCCAGGTCGGACTGGGTGACAATTCCCACCAGTTTGCCTTGATCGACGACGGGGAAGCCACGATGGTGCGATCGCGAGAAGGCCTGGATGACTTCCGGCAAAGGCATTTCGCTAGATAGGGTTTCAACCCGCCGCTGCATGAAGGTTTCAGCGGATAGGTTAGCTAGGCTGGTGTCTTGATTCTCCAGTTTATCCAGGTTAATGCCCTGCATGGTCAGCAGTCGGTTGTAGAGGGAACCGCTGACCAGACGTTCGGACACGAGGTAGGCGCTGACGGAGCCGATCATCAGCGGCAGAACAAGGTTAAAGTCCGACACCATTTCAAACACAATCACAATGGCGGTGATCGGCCCTCGGGTGATAGCGCTAAAAAAGGCTCCCATGCCAGCCAAGGCATAGGTGGTGGCGGAGGTGAGTTCTAAGCCAGGGGCAATCGCTCCCCCCACAGCCCCTTCCACGGTATGGCTGAAGAGTCCTACGAGGTAGCCCAGGGAGGAGCCGAGGAGCAGAGCTGGGGCAAAAATTCCTCCCGGCGCACCGGAGCCGTAGGCCACTAAGGTCAGCAAAAATTTCACGCTAAAGGCCAACAGCGGCAGCCGCCAGCCCTGACCCGTGCCGATTAAGAAGTCGCGCAGGCCGGTATTGTCGCGAAATTCGGGGGGCAGTAGAACCACGATCGCCCCGGATAGTAGACCAGCGATCGCCACTTTCCAAGGCAGTCCTAACCCCCGAAAGCGGCGATTGATCGCCAGGCTTAGGAAAATGCCATGGCTAAATAAGGTGCCGAGGAGGCCTGCTAGGGCTCCCAACAAAATAAAAAACGGTACGTCGATCAGAGAGAAATTGATCTCTAGGGCGCTCATGGGGCCAATGCCTAGCCCCTGCCCGCCCAACACCCGCGAGACGACAGCGCCCACAAAGGAGGCCAGGATCGCCGTACCTAGGGTGAGGCCAGAAAAGTCCTGGAGCAATTCCTCAACCACAAACAGCACCCCAGCAATGGGGGCATTAAATCCTGCGGCGAGCCCAGCGGCTGCCCCAGCGGCCAAGAGTTGCCGCCGATACTCTGGCGAGGTGGGAATCCAATGGCTGAGTTGGGAGGCTAGGGCGGCTCCAATTTGGACGGTGGGGCCCTGTCGTCCTAGGCTAAATCCAGACCCGAGGATCAGGATGACGCTGAACATTTTGACGATCGCCACCCGCAGGTTGAGGGCAATGGGTACCTGGCTGAGGGCAGCCTTCACTTGGGGAATACCGCTGCCTGCTGCTTCTGGAGACACGCGCTGCACCAAGAGACCGGCTAGCCCGCCACCGATGAGTCCCACCAGCGGTAAGACGATCCAAGCGGGATATTGGTGGGCAATCTGAATCCGCCAGCCGCCCAGCCAACCAGCTCCATGCTTCAGGGTGACGGCGGCTAAACCCGACACTAATCCAATGACACAGGCTTCGACAATGGCAATCTGTTTAGTGTCTCCCAGAAGGGGACGAAACCACTTAGCAAGGGAATGAAGCTGCATGGATAGCACATATAGGTTGGGAGAGCATGTCCGATCATCAACAGGACTGGCGATGCCGCTCCATAGCGCAGGTCGCCTATCGCGGTGCTGCTGCCGGACGTCGTTGAGGGGCGATCGCTAGCCCCAGCACCACCAGCACCCCAATGACCACGGCTCCTACCCCGAGGGGGCTGAGCACCCAAAAGGTCACGTCAATGTGATTAGCCGCATCGAGGCGCAGAGACCAGGTGAGTTGATCAGCCTCTTGGCGACTGGGGGGGAGGGAATTAGAACTGATTCGGGCTCCCCAGGGAGTGTTCAGGGTAAATTGCCAGTCCATCACAGATTGTAGGGGTAGCCAAACGGAGGTTTGATCCGTCCAAAGCGATCGCAGATCCAAATCGTAGATTAGCCGATTGCGCTGCACCACAATCAGGTTGCGTTCTTGCACCGTTAACTGAGACTGCCCAGCGGATACAGGACGGTCGATGCCGCTGAGGTTAGCCAGGGCATCGGGGGAGAAAATCTGCTGTCCGATGTGATTGAACTTATCTTGGAGATCGGCTCCGTTGTGGAACGGGATGCGGATCTGCCAGCCGTCCTCTGTGCGCAATTGGCTAGCTTCCGGGAGGGCCGCCAGGCGATCGCCCACCGCATTCAACCACTGCTCGGCGGTAAACCGCTGGAGCTGACTGAGTCCGGGATTGAGGTGAACCTGCTGCACCAAGGTACCATGCACCTGATCGCGATAGTCAATGCCCGATTCTGCTTCCACACAGCCCGAGAGGCCCAACGACATCACCAGGGCGATCGCTACCCAGAGCCGCCGCCAGTAGCCGTGATTGTTCATGTTCATCTTGCCGATCCCGCGCATCCTAACCTGCTGCATCCTAACCCTAGATGAACCATGCTAAACCACCGAGGGTGAGCGCGATCGCCCCCAGCGCCACCCAAACAAAGCGATTATCTTCGGTTTTGACTTGACTCCAGTCAATCGGCTCAGGCTCAGGCTTGGGCCGCGGTTTCGACGGACGGCTGGACGAGGGACGATAGGACGATACGCCCTGCCCAGCGGTAGACGAACCTTCTTCGAGGTTGCCGAGGTCAGGGATGGGCGTGATCCATTCAGGACGGGTTTTGAGACGAGGCGCTTTGAGGATGTAAAGCAATCGCCGGCCCTGCTTGCTGGTGGTGTAGTCCGGATGACGGCTGAGGGTTTCACAAAGGGCGATCGCCTCCTCCCGCAGACCCGCCGCTTCGTAGGCCGTCACCAGCCACATTTGCACTTCACCTCCCAAGGGAGAGATGCGGTTCACTAAAGCTGTGGCTTTTTCAAGGTGCTCGATGGCAGTGCGATACTGCCCGCGCTCAAAGGCATCTTTGCCTAAGTGGTAGAAGCGTTGAATCAAGTCTGGTTTTTCAGTCGTCACAGTGATGGGTGGCTTAGATGAGTAGCTTAACAACAGTGACCCCATGGGGCGCGATCGCCTGCCTAGCGGGAACCTCTTTCCCTGCATGAGATGTCTTTAAACTGTAGCAAGAACTTTGACCCAGCGCGTTAGCCTAGAACTAGGCTGAACGAAACCCTTCTGTGCGCTACCTCCATTGAGATTCATGCGATTCACGATCTAAATCAACTCCGAGGTTTATCATGCATACCCCATTTGTCCGCCCGTCCATCTTGTCTTGGATGCGCGTTTCCGGGCGATCGCTGCCCCTATGGCTTGGGCTCATGGGTGTCGTGGCTGCGCCCGCTGCGGCCCATTCCTATCCGCACGTTCCCGTAGAAAGCACTACACAACTGGCTCAGGTATACACCAATCGCTCCTCCTCCAGCATTTCAGAGAGCACAGTGATTGTGATTGACGGCGAGCAGTCTGATTACTATTACAACTCCACAATGCCGTTCTATAGCGATCAGAGCGATCGCTATTACCTGTCCACGCCATCCCAGTATCCCAGCACCGTCCGCTGGTCTACCCCTCGTTGGGAACAGCATCGCTCGTCGCCCACGATTACCAACAGTCGCATTGAGGATTCGGTGCTGATTAACCCAACCATTATTGACAGCCGGATTGAAGATTCGGTGTTGATTAATCCCCGGTTTGAAGACACCTACCGCCCCCGCAGATCCTCAACCTATTCCACAGGGGGCACCCGCCCGTCTTGTCTCGTCATGGCCCATTTGCGCACGGCTTGCCAGTAACGATCACTCACACCCCAGCAATCGCTACACTAGATGCATATCGATCGCCGCGACACGAAACCGATGATGCATCATGCCTCGATCCGCACCGCGAATATTCATCAAGCGATCGCTTTTTATGAACAGCTAGGGTTTGGGGTCACCGAGCGCTTTACGGCGGGCATTACCCTAGCCTGCTGGATGGAAGGATTGGGTGGGCGGATTGAGCTGCTGCAGGTGCCTGAGCCAAGACCAGCGGCAGACGCGTTCAGCGATGAGCACTATACCGGGTACTATCACCTATCGTTTGATCTCACCGATCAGATCGATAGCCTACCCCAATGGCTAGCAGAGTTAGATCAGCGGCTGCCCGCAGATTTGGCACCGCTGCAGGTTTTGCTGCCGCCTACGCAGCAAATCATTGGAGCGGCGGTGTATGAAGTGGCGTTTATCGCTGATGCCGATGGCTTACCCCTAGAGTTTTTGCGGAAACAAGGGCAAGCCTTGGGCATCTCTGCCTAAGACTGGGCATTCTGTCACGAGTCTCCTGCTTATTGAGAGCGATCGCACTCACACCGTTGGTACCTTCTGCGCTATGTCCATTCATCAGATCGAACGATTTGCCGACAATTGGAGCTATCTAAGAACCGAATTGAGCTGGCTAGATCACCTGTTGATGGCGGCAGTAGCCCGGCAGCGGAAGCAAACGAAAGAGATTGATCGCATTGCCCAAAATAAAGCCGATCGCGTCTCCAGCCACTGGTGGCAGGGCATTGTATCTCTAGAGGGCAAAGCAGCCTATGATGATTGCCGCAAGCCGCCTGCTAGCCCGTCCACAGCCAAGCTAGGCTATCAGCAGCAGCTTGAGCTGCGGGTGCAGGCGAGTCAGTCCACCGGTGTGCTGCTAGCGTTGCCCCTCCTGCGCGATCGCTTAAATTTGACCGTCTTTGAAAAAAACCTCAGCCTGCTGTGCTTGGCTCCAGAAATCAATCGTCGCTATGCCCGCATCTATCGCTACCTGAAGGGCGATGACGAGATCATGCCCAATGATCTGCCGACGATTGACTTGGTGCTGCGCCTCCTCTGCCGCAATGATACGGAGTGGAGTCAGGCCCGCCGATCGTTCACACCAGAAGCGGTGCTGGTGCGGCGGGGTCTGTTGGACATTCCCACCCGCAGCCATGATACCCGCCTCAATTCCGTGGTGCGTCTGGCGGATCCGCTGGTTGATTTTCTATTAAGCGATCGCCCCACAGCGGCCGATCTAGATAGCCTCTTGGAAGCCTCAGCGATGGTGTCAGACTTTCAACCCTTTGCACCTGTGGGCTCCTCCCGTCTAGGACGTGACGTGTTACCTCGTTTTGATATCTTGAGTCCGGAGCCATATTCCGCATCCTATCTGATCCAGCAAGCGCCTACAGTCACTTGGACTGATCTAGTCCTGCCCCAGTCTCTGCTGAATGCACTACACCAGATGGCCGATCGCCTACAGATCCAGCCCCAGGTGGACGACCAATGGCAGCAGGTCGCAGGAGCAGGAACGCTGAAGATTGGACAGGTGGTGTCGTTGACGGGAGCCCCCGGCACAGGCAAGAGGGCAGCCGTGCAGGCGATCGCCCACCAGCTCTCCACATCTCTAGCCTGGGTTGACCTAGCCCAAGTGGAGCCCTCCCAGGTCGGGTTTCTGTTGCAAGACATCGAAGCCCAGGCCCCTACCCTGCTGATGCTTAAGTCAGCACACCTATGGTTTGGGCGCACAACAGCGGTGAGCCAGGCAGACCTGAACCGATTTTTAGCCCTGCGATGGCGTCAACCCAGCCTCACGGTGTTGACCAGCCCTCGCCCCGAAGCGATCGCCCTTCATTGGCGACGCCAACTGGATCAGCATCTGGCCGTTCCTATGCCCACGGCCAGCGATCGCCTTTTGCTGTGGCAACAGGCCTTTCCGCCATCTATCCCCCTGGGCGATCTGCCTTGGCAGTGGCTGGCCGATCAGTTTCCAATCAGTGGGGGACATATTCGAGCGATCGCCCATGAAGCTAGTCTCTGCGCGGCTCTTGACCCATCATCCTTCCTGCATGTGGGGCATCTCCTACAAGCCTTGATGAATGATCAGCAAGCCCTAACCCTCGAATCTATTGACCAAGCCCGCTATACTTGCTCAGGAAAGCCTTTCTGATTCCTGTAGTCTGCCTACCAAGCTACAGGCTCGTTGCCCGTTGGCCATGGAGACGCGACCATGCTAGTGACGTCAAGACAGTGGGGCTGAGGTCACTCAGTCTAACTATTTGGCTGTGAAGCAGACTATCGTTGGGGCGATCCAAGCCATCTCCAGCCTGATCACCTAGCGATGGGAAGGGGAAGATGTCAACACCCGTCTGCAGGTATCCGATAACAACCGTGATTCATTATCCTTCGGAAGGACTAGATCAATCTACTAGGACGCACCCTATGTCTTTTTTCCGCTACTTTTTGACCTCAAGTATCGGGACTGTTCTGGTACTTAGCGCGGTCATCACGCCCGCAGCCCGTGCCGAGATGTCGTCATCATCGTCAGAGACCTCGTCTATGGAGCAGCCTTCCCTAGATGATGGATCTTCCTTGGGGGGAGCTGTTGGTGAGATCGATCGATCGATCGCTGCCCCAGCCGATGCGGCCAATGCAGATTCAGTAGAGGATGAAACTGCTCTAGACATAGCTCAGGCTGATGATGCGTTACCTGATCTAGAGCCTCAAGATACGGACGACTTTTCAGAGCCGCCGCCTGAAGCGTTGGACGACCTGATGGAGCCTAGTCCTGATCGTCCTGAAGCGTTGGATGCAGATCCTGGTCTGGAAGTAGAAGTAGAAGAAGAGGAAGAGGAAGAGGAAGACG
>DATNRH010000132.1 GCA_036703605.1 Candidatus Obscuribacterales bacterium
CATCTGGGACTGGTGGTATTGATTGGGGAAAGCTGGCCACTACGGCAGTTACGGCAGCTAATACCTACTCGGCTAGTAAGAATGGTGGAACAACTGCTACGTCCTATGGTGGTGGTAGTAATATCTGGGAGAGTATTCTCGCTGGTGTAGGTACTGCTGCTGGTGGTATTATGGATGAGAAGACTGCTAAGGAAGTAGCTAAACAGGGTCGTCAGACCCTAGACTTCGCCGCATCTCTTAAAGACTTCTACGACCAGAAAGATAAAGTACGCAAGCGGGCAGCCCTAGATACCTATGGGCAGTTCTCTACGATGGATCGCTGGGCACCTAACGCCGTAGCGGCTCCGCCGATTGAACAGCCGGCACGACCGGGAGTTGGATAATAATGGCTAGCCTAGATTCTATGAGGAAGGCGGAAGCCTCGAACAAGCAGGGCGGTAATAAGGATGTAGAGATTGCCGTCCGTATGACTATCAAGATGTTGCAGGAAGGCGGCGGGATGAAGATTATCTCTGACGCTATCCAGCAGTCCCAGCAACCAGCTCAGGTGATTGGACAGTTCCTCGCTCAGATGATCGGGCAGCTAGCTGAGAATCTACAGAGGGAAATGGATATCGATCCTAAAATCTTTCTTGCTAAGGGCGGATGGCTTGACAGCATCCTTAACTATATTGAGAAGGAGATGGATATGCCGGAAGAGTTCTCTGATGAGATTTACCCGGAAGTCCTTGAGACGATCAAGGCAGCTGCTCAGTCGCCGCAGGGCGGCCAGCAAGCTCCTCCGCAGGGACAGCCCGCACCGGGACAAGCACCGCAGCCACAGGCTGCTATGGGAGGTCTAGGTGGCTAATCTACTTGCAGGGTTTGTTAAGGGGTTTGCCGATAATCAGGTAGACCAGATTCAAGAACGACGTAAGCTGGAGAATGAAGAGAAGAAGGCTAAGATGCTAGCTGATCTACAACGAGAGACAGCTCAGGCTAACTTCCTCTTTGAGGAGAACTTCAAGAAGAGTAACCGTGTCGATGCTGCTATGTCCACTATCGATCCTGATACCGGTAAAATCACCCAGCGTGCTCAGGACGGTTCAGTTCTTAGCGCTAGGGATATGACTCCAGCCGAGCTTGCCTCCCATAAAAGGAAGGAGCAGGGCGACCAGCTCTCTATTGATAACATCCGTTCCCAGATCGACTCTCGTGGAAAGAGTGATGCACGTGATGATAAGGTAGCTACCGCACGTATCGGTTCATATAACAGAGCAAACCGGAAAGCTCTAGACGGGTCAGATGAACCTACTGATTCCGATATCGCCAATGAGTTAGTGTTCCGCTACAGCAAAGATGTGGAGGCTGCTACAGAGTCAGGGAACATCTCCCAGACCGCTATCAGAGCAGCTGCTATTGAGCTAGTAAAGAACTCACGAACCGGCGAAGACGCGCAGGAATCTTTCCTAAGGTTCCTAGGCAACTACAGTACTGGACGTAAAAGTACAGACCAAGCTAAACGTTAATTTAAGGAGCACCATTGTATGGCGTCGAAGAAGGATAAGCGTGAATCACTACTAAGGTTTGATAGGGGGACCGATTGGGTTGCCCCTTATGAACTTGCCCGTAAGCAGGAAGAAGAAGAGCGCGCCCTTCTACAAGAGGAGGAGCGTAAGAACGCTCCCTTCTCTAAAGTCACAAGCTCTACCGACAGCTCCGCTCAGACTGGAGGCACTACGCCTGCGGCCAAGGGCGGAGCTTTGTCTTTTGATAACCTACTAGCTTCGCTTGCCCCTGCTCAGGAGTACGCGGGAGATATGGGTTCCTCGGCTTTCAACGATATCAAGTCAGGCATGGGTGCCCGTATCTTTACTCATGATGATATGGGTAACAAGGGCGGGGCAGAAGTAGCTCGCGGTATCTATGACCAGTTTAACTTTGAGGGCGGCGGTGCTATCGGTGCTCTGCTTAATCAGCTAAATGGCAAGCGTGAGGATACCTCCGATCTAGGTAAGCGTCTCTATACTGAAGGCAGTCAGGCTAAGGCCGACATTGCGAAGAAGTACGAAGATTCAGGTATGGTAGCTCAGGGCGGTATGGACCTAGCAGGTTCACCACTCGGTGCGCTATCTGTCTTCGGCGGTCCTACCGCTGGTCTGATGGGTGAGGACGTATTCAACAAGACCTACGCCGAGGCTCGTCAGTCTGGTGTAGATAAGGAAGGAGCTGCTGCTCGTGCTGCCGGCCACGCCGCGCTTGAGACTGGTATCGCTGCTATCCCTGCTGGTAAGTTCCTATCTAAGATTCCCGGAGCCAATCGAGTAATCCCTCGTGAGGCTCTTGTTGATCTATTCGGTAACGCTTCCAAGTTTGTATATAAGACTGGTCTAACCGCTGCTGGTGAATCCGCAGAAGAGACAGTCACCACTCTAGCCCAGATGGGCCTTGATAAGCTGCTTGCTTCACAGACAGAGAATGCTGAGCTAGCTGCTCACGCGAAAGACAACCTACCTAAAAGCACCGCAGACTTCTTTGAGGCAGTACGCCGATCAGCGGTAGCGGGAGCTATGGGCGGTAGTGCTCTTGGTGGTCCGGTGGAAGCTCTCAACATCATGAAGGCTGCTGGACAAGAAGCGGCTATGCTAGCTAGCAACATCGATGCGGCTAACAACGAATTCAATCCTGCTAAGGCGGGAGATGTACCACGTTCCAACGCTATCGCTCCTACTGTTACCCAGATGGATATGTTCGGTACGCCGGAAGGTCTGCCCTCATACGAGTCGCAGGAAGCTGCCCGACAGAAGGACCTAGAGATTCAAGAAGGTCTACGTCAGGGCCGTGCTGCTGAAGGTAACGCTGCTGCTCTAGCGGAGAACCGTGAGAGTGAGCGTCTACGTCTACAGGGTGTGGTCGATACTAACCGTCAGAAGGTCGAGTTCCTACAGGAGCAAGTCAATGGCGGCAAGACCGACCAGCAGACTCTCAGCTCACTAGCTGCTGCGGTACGTGACACCAAGCGTGCAGAGAACGATCTAGCTAAGGGTATCACCTACAAGGAAAGCCCAGCTCCGGCTGCTGCTACCACGACCCCTGCTGTCTCCAAGAAGCCTGCTGTCCAGACTGATCTGTTCACTAACCAAGAGAGCGCCCAGCTAGAAGACCAGCGGGCTACGGCTAAGGCTGCTCGTGTGGAGGCTACTAAGGTAGTCGCTAAGGAAGGGAAGGGAGTACAGGAGAAGGCTAAGAGCGCCCGCGCAGCCGCGCGACGCACCTTCCTAACCGAGCAGA
>DATNRH010000133.1 GCA_036703605.1 Candidatus Obscuribacterales bacterium
GCTATCAATCAATCAGGGTCTGTTTTACCGTAACCTCTCTGGGGCAGTCTGAGGAACCGGGCATGTTAAGGAAGCAGCCGCATTGAGGCCCAAACTGCCCTACCGGGCAGGCTATCAAGTCAGTACGGCTCCTACCGCTGGTCGATGAATAGGCAACCGAGCTGTTAGTTGTTGATAGGTGATTTGAGGGGGCAGCCAAAGTGCCAATTGAGGGTGACAGAGAAACAGTTTGAAGGCGTGTTGGAGTCAGAGCAGATGGAGGACTCGGCAAAATGCTTGGCGTAGGAGGAGGTAGTGTAGGTGTAGGCGTAGGTGTAGGAGTTGGTGTAGGCGTGGGAGTTGGTGTAGGTGTAGCCGGTTTGAGTAGTACATCAATTTCAATGAAACCATTTCCACCGTAGCCTCGTCCACCACCACCACTACCGCGTTGCCCATCAGCACCGGCGTTTCCACCCCGCGCAACACCCCTTAACAATTAGCATGGAGTGAGGGCCTACGATGATCCACCACCGGCTGGATCAGAAAGAGCTGTGCCCCCAGCTCCTCCCTGGAATCCGTTACAAGAGCCCCCTCGTCCGGCTCTTGCACCACCACCAGCTCCATTCCACCGCTGATATGGCGTCAAAACCAGCAAGTCACAGTTGTTTGTGATACCTACTGGTGAAATAAGTGACCAACCAGGTATCAGGCTCGAAAAACCCGAGTCAGGATGGTTACCTCCTGCACCTCACAAAGTGAGCCCGTGAATATACCTCCTCGTTCGTTTGAAGCGTTACTTCCTCGACCTGCCAAAAGTGTCCAGTTGCCTATGAGATAAGACCGTGATTCTCACCGAAAAAAGTAGGTTCCCCGTCCGCTTCGATTGCTCTGATGGCGGAACCCACTTGAAAGTTATAAGGCGGTTCCACATAGCTAAGCGAGAGATTAACAATACACTCGCCTGCTCCTCCACCAGGTGGACCGTACCCCCTTGCATCTACCAGTGAAACGAGCGATGTGGAAGCAACCACGAAAAAAATTGCTCAATCAACGCCAAATGAAACCCGAAAGGCAATG
>DATNRH010000134.1 GCA_036703605.1 Candidatus Obscuribacterales bacterium
TAAACTTAGGCGATCGGCTAAACCATTGGCGATCGCTGCCTCGGTGACAAAGCAGGTAGAGGTGGCCGCACTGGCCGCCCCGTAGCTGCCCCATTGAGGACGATAGAGAATCGGTTCACAGGTCATCAGAGAGGCATTGGATTCCCCCATGGGCGACCAGGCAATAAATCCACCTTTGATCACCAATTCTGGGCGCACGCCAAAAAAGCCGGGCTGCCAAAGTACAATATCAGCTAACTTACCGGGTTCAATGGAACCGACGTAATCGCTGATGCCACAGGTGCGGGCCGGATTAATCGTATATTTCGCTAAATAACGCAACACTCGATGATTATCGTGGCGATCGCTATCTTCCGGCAGAGAGCCGCGCTGATCCTTCATCTTTGAGGCCAATTGCCATGTGCGGCGAATCACCTCACCGATCCGCCCCATGCCTTGACTATCCGACCCCAGCATACTGATGGCCCCCATATCGTGGAGAATATCTTCAGCCGCGATGGTTTCTGCCCGAATTCGAGACTCGGCAAAAGCCACATCTTCTGGAACTCGTGGATTGAGATGGTGACAGACCATCACCATATCTAGATGTTCATCAAAGGTGTTGACCGTGTAGGGATTGGTGGGATTGGTAGACGACGGAAGACAGTGGGAATAGGATGCCACCTTGATAATATCGGGAGCGTGACCGCCGCCAGCTCCCTCAGTGTGATACATGTGGATGGTGCGACCGCGAATCGCCGCTAGGGTATCTTCCACATAGCCCGACTCGTTGAGCGTATCGGTGTGAATTTGCACCTGGCAATCGTAGTTGTCGGCGACCGATAGACAGGTATCAATCAGGGCGGGCATGGCTCCCCAATCTTCATGGATCTTGAGGCCAAAAGCACCGTTTTCCAGTTGTTCATTCAAGCTAGCCGGTAGACTAGAACTGCCTTTGCCTAAAAAGCCAAAGTTAATGGGAAATGCCTCCGCCGCTTTCAGCATCAGCCCCACGTTGTAAGCGCCGCTGGAACAGATACCGACGGTAACGGGCCCAAGTCCACCCCCTAGCATGGTGGTGAGTCCACTGGACAAGGCCTCAGCACAGAGACCGGCACTATCAAAGTGGACGTGGCAATCCAGTCCCCCGGCGGTGGCAATTAGTCCCTCGCCGGCCCGCACGTCGGTGCCAGCACCCACGATTAAATTAGGCGTCACACCGTCCATAATGCCAGGATTTCCAGCTTTACCAATGCCGACAATCCGGCCATCTTTGATGCCAATGTCGGTTTTAATAATCCCCTGCATTGGATCGATTAGCACCACATTCGTGATCACCAAATCCAGCGCGCCCTGGGCCGAGGTAACTCCAGGAGCCATACCCAGACCGTCTCGCAGGGTTTTGCCACCGCCAAAAACACATTCATCACCGTAGACTGTGGTATCTCGCTCCACTTCTACGATCAGAGAGGTGTCGCCCAAGCGAATGCGATCGCCCGTGGTGGGGCCAAAGAGTTCTGCATAGCGTTCGCGACTAATCTCCATCAGCATCCTCCATCGTCATAAAGCCAGATGTTTGGGCCTGAGCTAGGGCTGCTTCTCGGGCACCCTCATCGTCTAAACATCCGTTGACCAATCCATTCAGCCCATAGATGGTGCGACTACCAGCGATCGCCACCAAGGTGACCGATTTAGTATCCCCCGGCTCAAACCGTACTGCCGTCCCTGCCGGAATATCTAAGCGAAATCCTAACGCCTGGGCGCGATTAAACTGTAGAGCACGATTCACTTCAAAAAAGTGATAGTGAGATCCTACCTGAATGGGGCGATCGCCCCCATTGGCTACCTCAAGCGTACGCTGTTCCCGACCCGCATTGAGATGGAGCGTACCGGGGTCACAGAGAATCTCTCCGGGGCCCGATCCATGAGAACTTGCCATTACACAGACTCCTGGGGCATCCGAATAGGATTGTGAATACTGACCAGCTTGGTGCCGTCGAGGAAATGGGCCTCAACTTGAATCAGGGGAATGAGTTCCGGAACACCGGGGAGTACATCATCGACGGTGAGCCATGTTGCCCCTTCTGACATCAGCTCTGCCACGCTTTTATCCATGCGTGCACCTTCTAAAACTTGGTCGGTGATAAAGGCGATCGCTTCGGGAACATTGAGTTTCACGCCGTTCTCCTTGCGCCGCCGGGCAATTTCTGCGGCGGTAAAAATCAAGAGTCGATCGAGTTCATGGGGAGTGAGGTACATAACCCGACACTGCCTCAACTTAATAAACGTAGGAACAACCAGCCAAGCGCTTAACTCAGGTCAAATTTAATTTTGAAGTTAACTATTAAGCGCAGCTTATGAG
>DATNRH010000135.1 GCA_036703605.1 Candidatus Obscuribacterales bacterium
GTCCTCTACAGTCCCACATCCAACCAAGTGGAGTTCAGAACCGTCTCCTACGGTGCTGGACAAGGTTTTCAAACCTCTCGCTCCCGTTCAGGGCAGATTAGGTAAAATGTACCGATGCCTCAGATGGCTTAGCCGCATAGACCAAGACCGGTACCCGTTTGTAGGCAGGAATGCCGGACTTGGGATCGGTAGTTGCCGTAAACAGCACATTAGCCTCTGGATAGAACATGAAAGCAGCTCCTGAGCGCACAGCTCCAAAGATAATTTCGATGTTCTCTAATTGGCCAGCATCTCCCTGAACCGTAACCCGTTGATGCTCCTGCCATCCTGCCTGCTGCACATCAGCAGGATTCATTAAGATACAGTGGCGGTGGGGCATCCCTCGATAGCGATCGCCCTCTTTGTACACAACCGTATTGTGTTGGGAATAGCTGCGACCAGTCATCAAGGCGACAACCCGTCCAGCTGTCTGTGGGGGCGCAGCAAAGCTTTGGGCATCGGGTAGCCTCAGTTGGGGCAACTCCGTCACAAACATCGATGCCTTACCAGAGGGTGTGGCAAATTTGGGTTCATCAAAGATCCGGCCGCTGATGGTAAACTCAGTTTTTGTTTCATCGATCGTGGCGATCGCTTCATAGCCAGGAATCGTCTGGGCAATCAGTTGACGAATATAGCGGGTATCTTGCAACTGCCGCCAGTTAACGGGATGGTCGCCATGGAGGCGATGGGCCAGTTCGCTGAGAAAGTCCACTTCGGCAATCAGGTCAGCACCTTTGAGATGAGTTTTACCCGGATCGTTGAGCCGCACAAAGTTGTTACCAGATTCGGTCGTTGTGCGATGGGGATTTTCAAAGCGGTTAAATACCGGAATAATCAGAGTGTGAGTGCGTCCTAGACCGTGAAAATGCCCGAGGTTCGGCTTCGTGGATAGATAAATAACCGTGTCAATTTTACTGAGCGCCGACTTAGCTTGGTTGAGATCGGGGTTCGCCGCATAGACATTGCCACCTAAGCAAAGTAACGTATCGACCTGCCCCGCAGCCGCTGCATCCATTAAGTCTCGGGCCCGATAGCCCGGTGTGCGGTTGAGCGATCGCCCCAGCAACGTTTCCAATGCCGTTTGAATATCTTGCCGCAGATGGGCCGTCACCCCCATGGAGCCAAAGCCTTGCACATTAGAATGTCCGCGAATCGGCATGGTACCTGCACCCGGCTTACCCGCATTCCCCGTCAGCAACGCCGTATTCGCGATCGCATGGACATTGTCCACCCCATTCTGCTGCTGGGTGATGCCCATTGCCCAGGCAAAGACCACCCGCTTTGAAGCACCAATCATCAGCGCGGCCTGCTCTAGCTCCAGTTGAGACACACCGCAGGTTGCTGTAATCGCGTCCCAGGAGAGCGATCGCGCCTGGTCTACCACCGCCTCCCACCTCTCGGTATGGCGTTGAAGATAGTCGCGGTCAATTAAATGACGTTCAATCAATGCCTTTTGGATGCCCAGCAGCAGCGCCGTATCGCTCCCAGGAATCGGCTGGAGGTAGAGAGACGAAATGTCAGAACCCGACAAGAGCTGGCGAGGGAAAGCCGGCGATGCAAACTTCACCAAACCTACCTCAATCACCGGATTAATCACAATCACCCGACCGCCGCGATCGCGTAGATGAATCAGTTCATTCATCAGTCGAGGATGGTTAGCCGGTGCATTCGACCCCAGCAACACCACGCAATCCGCCTGTTTCAGTCCTTCCAGGTCAACCATGGACGTGCCTGAACCAAAGACTTGCTTGAGCCCCACCGTTGAAGGGACGTGGCAGAGATCGGAGCAGTCTGCCAAGTGGTTAGATCCCAGAGCCCGCATCATCAATTGCAGTAAAAATGCTGCCTCATTCGACGATCGCCCAGAACTGTAGGACGCCACGCGCTCCGGTGGTCGCTGAAAAGCAGCCATGGTCAGGTGATAGATCTCCTCCCATGAGATACGTTCATAGTGGGACTGCCCCGCCCGCAGGATCACCGGAAAACTGAGACGACCCAAGCGATCGGCTTGCAGCGAGGTTAACTGCTGGAGTTCAACGACAGAATGGCGATCGAAAAAATGGGACGCTACCGGCGGCTGTAGTTCCGCTGAAATCGCTTCTACGCTTTTCATGCAGCGCTGCAGCGGTTCTTCTAGCTCGTTGGTAAAACCACCCTTTTGTCCGCCGGTGCCCCAAGCGCAGGACAGACAGGCACTCTTATGGGTCAGCGCTCGCCATAGATCGGGCCCTTCCAGAGATAGGGTATGCTCCGCCCAATATTGCAGCACCGGCAACCCACCCCCCACCTCAGGCGCGTTGCTGTAGTAGCCCGTTTGGTCAACAGACGGTGCATTCGGCTGTGAATCCTGCTCTGGCTGGTTGGATGTTGTGTTGGTGTCCATACGGCTCCTCATCTATCACCATTCCCCTATCATCTATCATGCCATCAAAGGGCGATCGCACCTAGAGTCTCCACAAAAGCAAACAGCCTAGCAGGTTATCTATATCCTAAAAAGTGGTTTCTTATGTTAGTTAGGACAACAAACCGGGCATCCTAATCTAGAAAACCACTCCTCACAACTCGCCCTCCCGGAGTACCTTATGGCAACGTCTTCTAAAGCAACTCTCATCCAGCAGGCAAAACAAGGCAACCCAGCAGCAGTTACAGCCTTGCTAAATCAGGCGCTTCACCCCAAAGGCATCACAGCAAAGGCATCCATCAAGAACTTCTGCTTAAATATCATGCTGGAAGCAGCACAGCCGCCTGCCCAGACGGCGCTAGTTGCATTTTTACGGAAGTCGTTTGAGAATTTTACTGTTGATGCTTGGCATACGGTTGTAGTTTATGGCCGTCAAACCGGTGAAGAAATCCCTGATTGGTCTGAAAAGTTTGATGTTGTCCAGAAAGTACAGCTATCTCTTGAGGAACGTGCTAAGCAACGCGATCTTACATCTATTCAAACCTTAATTAATCAGATGCTTGAAGCCATGGCTATCTCTGCCATAGCCAGCTTTAAGGATGACTGCCTCTTAATTATGTTAGAAGCAGAAGATACCCCAGATCAGTCTGTGGTTAGTGAGTTTTTAATCGGAGCAGTTTGTAATCTAGAGATTCAGGACTTACGCTATCTAAAGCTCTATG
>DATNRH010000136.1 GCA_036703605.1 Candidatus Obscuribacterales bacterium
GAGTCGGTGATTCGACTGCCAGATATCTCAGATGCAGAGGCGCGAGATACGCTTCAGGTGATTACCCGCCAAAACCATCGCTTAACCCGTTTAGTCAGCGATCTGCTGCTGCTATCCCGGCTCGATATTCAAACCACAGCCCCTGGCTTTTCCTGCTGCCTACAAAACATCCTAAGTGATATTGAGGAGGAGATGGCAGCATTGTCTATAGCCAAGAACATTGACCTAGTGCTCGATCAGCCTGCAACCCCGCCCCTGGTGGTGATTGGTCACGAGGAGCAGCTCTACCGCCTGGTACTGAATGTGGTCAGCAATGCCCTGCAACATACCCCGACCAACGGCAAGGTCACCACTCACCTTAGAGCTGTGGATAAGCACGCCCTAATTACGGTAGAAGATACCGGGGCGGGTATTCATCCCAACGATCAGCCTCGAATTTTTGATCGCTTTTATCGCATTGAAAAGGATCGATCGCGCCAGAGCGGTGGGGCGGGGCTAGGTCTGTCGATCGCACTGGCGATCGCCCAGGCCCACGGCGGCAGCATCCACGTTAAGAGTGCTGTTTCTAAGGGTAGTACCTTTACCATTAAGCTCCCTCTCGCCAGTGCGGGTATACCCCTAAAGCAGCTTCGCTCGTCGCAGCAACACCGCATGAATCGCCATAACCACAGTTGAAAGGTTCATCAGTAAGACACCCACTGTTGGGGACAGCAAAATTTCCAAAGCCGATAGCACCCTCACCGCTAGGGGAATGATGAGCACGTTGTAACCCATGACTCAAAGCAGATTTTGGATCATCTTGCGGTAGGTCGTTTTGTCCAAAACCAGCGCCTTTACGGCATGGGGCAGACATATCAAATCCGATTAGCTACGCTATTCATGTAAGCCTGTAGCATTCCCAGATGTCTGTAGCTTCGTTGCTAAGGCTCTCCGTTACACAAAAGTCGCTAAAAGTGTTACTGGACGAACAATTCAGGATGCGATAGCCAAAGTCAAGGTACTGCAAATGCTTCAAGAGATTCTATACTATCATAAAGTCTTAGGCACTTTACTGTAATTGGGCTTGAGCCTTTTGAGGAAAAGATCGGCTGAAATACTATGATAAGCACTTATTCCACATGAATAATGTCTCTCATATTGAACCAGCTATATCGATGAATAGCATAGGGCAAGCCAATTAACAAGGCTAGAAACAAAATAGAAAGAATAATTCCGAACGGTAGACCAACAGTAACCTTTGATCCTAAAAAAGTTAGAGCAAAGGTTGATGGAATCATGCCAATTAGGGTTGCTGTAGCATAAATAGGCAGCGAAAGTCCTGTGATACCTGCCCCATAACTAACTAGGTCAAATGATAAGGCAGGAAGCAAGCGCGTGACGAAGATGATCCAGCCAAGATAAACTTCCCCTCGATTTTTAGAAAAGTAGATGAGCTTACCCGTCAATGCGTAAACAGTCGATCGCCCCAAGGTGCGTCCAATAAAGTAAGCCAGTAAGCTACCTAAAAACCCGCCCATGACACTATAGATGCCGGCCCAAATTGGCCCCCAAATCATGCCAGCCGCAACCGCTAGGGGAGCGCTAGGGATGGGACTAAGGACAACAGATAAAATTAGGATGCCAATGTAGGCGAGTACTCCCAACCATCCCCAGCTTTGAATCGCTTGCTCCAGTCCTTGTGCGGAGAATAGGTCAAAGCCTTGCTGCACCCAAAGCCAGCCACACATCAATAGACATAGCAGCAGAATGCTGTAGGCGATCGCGTTCTGACGATTGGGATCCCGCCGCTTCCTTAGTCGCTTACGTTTCATAAAAGACTAACCAGGACATGGCCCGTTGTGACACGTTGGTGCACGGGCAGTGTTAGCATCATAGAACGATTTGACAGCGGTTGGAGCGTAGCTGTCTAGCTTTTGTAGATATCCCTAAGCAGTGAGAGCGATCGCATTCGTTGACTCACGGTTACGAATCCAGTTCATTCCATGTTTTGCCACCATCTTGTGATTGAAAGACAGCATTGTTCTCATTGACAGCATAGAGAACTTGGGCATTCGTGGGAGCAGCTGCCATGTATAAAACTGTGTCCTCTAATTCATCGCTCCAAAGTTCCCAAGATTGTCCGTCATCCATGCTACGGTATAATCCAGCACCCGTAGAAGAGATACGGTATCCTAACATTATCGTTTGATCGCCCTCTGCTTGTAGCGCTAATCCGGTGATTGGAGCAGTGGCTGTACTGAGCATCCGTGACCATGTTTTGCCCGCATCCTGACTTTCATATAGTCCTGCTTGTGTTGTCGCTAACACTCGTTCTGGATTCAGAGGATCAACATTGAGGCTAAAGGGCATGGCTTCTAAACCACTAGCAGGCTGTTGTGTCCAGCTTTGACCCGCATCGTTTGATACAAAAAAGCCTTGCCTTCCAGATGTAGCTAAGCCATAAATGGTATCAGGATTGCTAGGGGCGATCGCCATGGCATGAAAATCTACCCCTGGCATGGAAACTTCTTGCCAATCCACCCCTTGATTTTGGCTCACTTGAAAACCCAAGTTGCCGCCCTCTGGCGGATGACCACTGGCATAAAAGCGATTTGCATCCGTGGGGTGTGCGACGAAACCCATGTAATCGTACTGCTCTTTTACCCAAAACCACTGACCCGTTGCGGAGCGCTTCAAAAGCCCACTGTGACTGGCAATATAAATAATTTGAGGATTATCAGGACTGACAGTTAATCCGTGAATGTGATTATTTGCCTGCCAGTTTTCGGCTGGTTTTAGAGACGCTTCTAACGTTGTAGGTGCTGGTTCACTATCTGTTTGGTTTGATGGCGATTGAGATACAGTACTAGACCCATAGTCTCCGGCTGGCTGGCTAGTACAGCTAAATAACCAGGTTGCACCTCCCAAGATTAAAAGAAATATAGTTGTAGGAACAGCATAAGCTGACCATTTTGTCGCTTTTCCCTCGTTTGAAGTTGGCTGACTCATAATGTCCTTATGATGATTTCCTGGTGATTGCCTCATGTCCATCATGCTGCCGCAAGGGAGTACTAGTATGGCTTATCAAAGGCTGGGGCGGAAGTGACTGACATTCCAAATGCGGTGTTGCTGAATTAGGGTATGAACCTCTAGCTAAAGGCTCTGAAACTCCGTACAACAACTTGCTGAACCATCCCATGATTTAGCAACGCCCTAAATGCTCAATAGGGCGATCGCATATAAGTTTGGTGCTACTTGGTAAACGTAAACCGTCCGTTCACTTTTTCACCACCGATATCCGACAAAATAGCTACGTTATAATCTCCTGCGGCTGTAATAGGTAACATAGCCGTGTAGTGTGCGCCCTCGACATCATAGCTCAACTCGATAGACTCTTGAGTGCCGTCGGGAGCCTGAATTTGCGCCATTACCTTAGCATCGGTGATCGGCTCATGGGTATCCCCCTTTTGTAAGAAGAAATCTAGGTGAACTCCGGTTGCTTCATTGGCAGTGAGCAGTTCTAGATGGTATGGGCCAGATTCAATCACCTGTCCCCCTTGGGATACCTGCGTGTGCCCATCATCTCCAGCGGAGGGCTCCGGGGCAGCTTGATCTTCAACAGCGGGTGCTTCGGCAACAGCCTCTGCGGGAGCGCTAGCTTGATCTCCACTGGTGCCACAGGCCCCTAGGGTGAAAGCCAGGCCAAGAGCCACTACGGAAACAGTCAGGGTTTTCTTAACGGTCATAGCGTTGTTCCTTAAATAAAGAGAAAACATCAGATTGTCTAGGGGCAGCACCAAGGCTGCGACATGAGACTTGGCTTACTGAACCAAGGCAGGATCGTGGGGCTCGGTTGCAACCTCTGGGGGCGGCAGGGGGGCCGCTACCTTGGGAACCAGATGCCGACCAAACTGAGCGTATAGGGATGGCAACACCAGCAGCGTCAGCGCCGTTGAGGTGAATAGCCCGCCCAAAACAACCACAGCTAGAGGCTGCAAAATTTCTTTGCCCGCTCCACTGCCAAGTACCAAGGGCACCATGCCTAGGGCCGAGGTGAGGGCCGTCATTAAAATAGCCACCAACCGCTCTGAGGAACCTTCAACAATGACCTCCCGCAGCGGCATCCCCTGGGCCAGTTTGGTGTTGTAGTTATCGACCAACAGCAGGCCATTGCGGGTGGCTACGCCAAACAGGGTGATGAAGCCGACCAGCGACGCCACCGACACCACGCC
>DATNRH010000137.1 GCA_036703605.1 Candidatus Obscuribacterales bacterium
AGGATGAGCATAGTCAAATTTTGAATTGTATTGAAGCAGGAGATGTGGAGCAGGCTGTTGCTGTGAGCCACAAGCACCTCGATGGGATTGAAGCTGCACTCAATACCTTTGCAGCATTAGAACCGCAACTCAGCTTGGCCGAACGGTTAGCCACGCGTCAACCTTCACGATAGTTGATCCTATTTGACTGGTTTGCCTGATAACCTAGTTAGCCAGTGCTCAGAACGATTGGTAGTCATAGGGATTGCGCCCGTCAATAGTGCCTATAGTCCACCTCATGATCGGTGTGATGCTAAACCGGGTTACGAGTATTGAACAGACTGTTTTACTAGAACATAACTCCTGAGTTTGAATTCTCTTTGCAGCGTGAACATTTATGCGACTACTCCTGGTCAACAGCAATTCAACGACAGTGGTCACTGAGCGGATGGTTGAAACGGCCAACACTGTCGCTTCACCGCATACCACCGTTACTGGTGTGACGGCCTCCGGAGCTGCGGTCATTCGTTCTCATCTTGAATTTGCCGAAGCTGCTGTGCAAACGGTACTTGCACTCCAACAGAATGCTCCTGGGCACGATGCCGCTATCATCGGATGCTTTGGCGATCCGGGGCTGAAGGCGGCGCGTCAGACGCTGGATATTCCTGTTGTCGGGCTCACGGAAGCGGCCATGCTGATGGCTCATACGCTAGGCGGTCGATACAGCGTGATCAGCTTTGGTCGGCACAATGCTATCAACATGGTCGATTTAGCCCGCAGCTATGGGCTCCACTCACGCTTAGCTTCCGTGCGTATTGCTGATGTTAGCTACAGCGCTATTCTGGCAGATCCGAGTCAGGCTTTCGACGCTTGTGTGGACGCTGGTAAGCAAGCTCTGACTCAAGATGGAGCTGATGTGTTGATTCTAGGGGGTGGCCCCGTGGCAGGTATGGCTCGCCAAGTTGCGGCAATGCTAGACGTACCAGTGTTAGACAGTATTGCTTGTGCGACAAAACTGGCTGAATCTTTGGCCGCTTGTGGCTATACGACGAGCCGTTCTGGTCTTTATCAATCGGTGGAATAAGGAACCCGTGTCATTGGGTTCAGATCTTGCCAGATGCACGATAGTGTTGTTTTTCCAAGAAGAATGAATGCCTCAAACCTCTGTTGAATAAGGGTTTGAGGCATTCATTGCTTAAATCATCGAAACGCCTGTCTAAAAAAGTTTTTGAGCATCTTGCTCACATTCCGATGTCATGCCTTCATTCAGCACTACCGCCACAGGTTAGTCTGGCAGATCGGTTGAGTGCGAGTAAGCCCTCCCCCTCGCATTAGCCAGCGTGGAATCGGTCATGCTCAACCCGTCATGGATTGGCAACAAAACCGCTTTGTCCTGTATGCAAATTTAGTATACATTGATTGTATACAATTTACGCGTTCCATATTTTTTACATCTTGCTACCGATTAAAT
This sequence comes from Candidatus Obscuribacterales bacterium, assembly GCA_036703605.1. Lineage (NCBI taxonomy): Bacteria > Bacillati > Candidatus Melainabacteria > Candidatus Obscuribacterales > Candidatus Obscuribacterales bacterium. The sequence goes on from DATNRH010000137.1 coordinate 1,451, forward strand.
GTCCAATTATTTACACGTCAGGAGATTTGCTTATGTTTCTTTCGCCGGTTTACTCTCTTCGTCGTTTGGCGTACCAAGGGTTGCTGGCCCACGTTGAGGAAAGAAAAACTGTTGACATAGTGATGGACAATCAGCCCTTTAGGGTCGAGAATAGCTGGCTGGTGAGTCTGAAAAAGCTGCGCCCCTATTGGGCGGGATTAGGCCTGGCGATCGCATTGGCGAGTATTGCCTGCGCTTCCATTTTGGTCGTGATTGCTGAGCGATCGATGAGTCCAAGTGCGATCGCGTTTAATCGGCTTCTAATCGCCGGAGTTGTTTTTGCCCTATGGCAATCCTGTCCTTTCCCACTGAACAAGAATCGATCAACCGAGCCTCTTGCGGATCAGCATCCAAATCGTTGGCGAATCATGGGGATCTTCGTATTAGCTGGCTGTAGTTTCGCCGGGTCGCTGGGATGCGCCGCCTGGTCGTTAACTCAGACAACGGTAGCCAACTCGACGTTGCTCAATAACCTGATGCCGCTGTTCACGACTCTGGGAGCCTGGTTGCTGCTGGGGCAACAGTTCAATCGTCGCTTTGTGATTGGTTTGGCAGTGGCGATCGTAGGGGTAATCACGATCGGCATCCAAGATTTACACCTGGCAGATGCACAGCTCACGGGCGATGCCGTAGCCCTTCTAGCCGCTATCTTTCTAGCCATCACGCTGCTTTGTGTCGAGCGCTTACGGATACACTATTCAACCGCTGCGACCATGGCGGGTTTGTCATTCATTGGAGCCGCCTTTTTGCTCCCGTTTGCCTGCCTGAGTTCTGATCGTTTGTTTCCCAACACCTCAACCTGTTCACTGGCAGTCGTCGCTCTGGCTTTAATTTCTCAGGTTGTAGGGCATGGCCTGCTGACTTACAGCCTCAAGTCATTTTCCTCTAGCCTGGTATCTGTATTAATGTTAGCAATTCCAGTCATGTCGTCATTGTTGGCTGCGGTGCTGTTTGGACAGCATCTGGGTTGGGTGAATAGCATTGCTTTTGGGATAGTGCTGATCGGCATTTATCTGGCTATTTCAGGTCAAGCCATCTCAGCGGCACAGGAGTAGGATCGATCGCGTGCCATGGCACTTAGCCTAATTCCCGATGGCGAAAGCAGTCGATGGTGTGATCATTGACCATGCCCGCCGCCTGCATGTAGGCATAGCAGATGGTGGACCCCACGAACGTAAAACCGCGCTGCTTTAGGTCTTTGCTCATCGCATCTGAGGCGGGGGTGCGGGCGGGAACTTCGGCCATCGTTGCCCAGGTATTCTGCACGGTTTCACCCTCAACAAACTGCCAGATGTAGCGATCGAAGCTGCCGTAGGCCTCCTGGATCTTCAGAAAAGCTTGGGCGTTGCGGGCGGCGGCAGCAACCTTGAGGCGATTGCGGACAATACCTGCGTTTTGCAAGAGTTCCTGCTGCTTGGCCTCGCCGTAGCGGGCTACGACCTCGGGGTCAAAATTGTCAAAGGCGGTGCGGAAATTTTCTCGCTTGCGCAGAATGGTGATCCAGCTCAGCCCCGCCTGAAAGCCGTCGAGAAGGATGAACTCAAAATGCTTGCGATCGCAATGCAGCGGCACCCCCCATTCCTTGTCATGGTAAGCCACCTCAATCGGGTCGTCGTGAACCCAGCCGCAGCGCGGATGCAAGTCTGAATCAGAAGACATAGGCTGTTTTCGAGAACCAAAGCAATTCAATTGTACTAGTTTTTGGTGCGAAGTTATAGATGCCGCTGATTCTCAGCGTGGGGCTAGTTGAGTCAGACAAGGACTTTGGCGGTGAGAGCGCTGACGATGCTCATGTGGGCCCCACAACCACGGCCACTGCGACCATGACCGCGAGCTGATCATCACGAGTTACGAATACTATTCCTCCGCGCACCTGGCCATAGACAGGTTTACGTCGCTGTCCTGCGCCAGCGATCGCCCTCTCTGTCACCACTATGAGATTCACACCGTTGCTGCCCAAACGCTCTAGGTCTTGGCGGCATTGAGGATGGCTTTGGGGAAGAGTTTGAGCCGGGGGCGATCGCTCCCCGGCTCAAACTCGCGATAGACATCGTCCATATCACAGAAGATCTGGGTGAGGTCGAGGCACGCTAGACTGAATGACATGGCTGAGATGCTTAGAATTCAAGACTTTGAGCGTAACTCTCAACCTATTTTCTTGCACTCTAATCTTTGTCGAACTCATGTTTTGTCTAAGATCTTATGTCTGAGATTCATAATCAGTCAGTTTGTCAGCCAGCCTACATGCTGCGCTGTTTGAAGTGTGAAGCCACCTATGCAGCCGATCCGTTTCGTCTCCACTGTGATGCCGACCATGAGCCATCGCTTCTGCGTGCGGTTTACACAAATCAAATGCTGGAGGTCAAACCCCACCTGCCTGGCGTCTTTCGGTTTATCGACTGGCTGCCCGTTGAAACCTGCCTCAACCTCTCTGGAAAACCGATCACCTATGCCAGCCATGTCTTAGCAAACTATCTGGGGCTAGAACGACTATTTATTAGCTTCAACGGCTATTGGCAAGAGCGCAACGCGAACCTATTGACCTGTTCATTTAAGGAGCTAGAAGCCCCATCGGTTTTGGGGCGAGTGCCGTCGAACCATTCGCAAACGCTGGTGATCGCCTCGGCTGGCAACACAGGTCGAGCCTTTGCCAATGTTTGTTCTCAATTAGAGCTGCCGCTTTGTCTGGTGATTCCCGAAAGCAGCTTATCGGCAATCTGGTCTCCCCAACCCTTTCATCCCAACGTCAAACTGATTGTCGTGGGTGGCAAGGGCGACTATTCAGATGCGATCGCCCTTGCTAAGATCATCAGCCAGATGGACAGGTTTTTCCCAGAGGGGGGAGCAGCCAATGTGGCGCGTCGCGATGGCATGGGGCTGACGGTGTTAGATGCTGTTGTGTCGATCGGTCAGATTCCCGATCATTACTTTCAAGCAGTTGGGTCAGGCACGGGCGGCATCTCAGCCTGGGAAGCCAATCTGCGATTTCTAGCCGATGGACGCTTTGGCAACCAAAAGATGAAGCTGCATCTCGCCCAAAATGCTCCGTTTACTCCCATGGTCGATGCCTGGAACGCGGGGCTGCGAGAGCTACCCCACACCCATGAGCTTGTCGCCCGCGACCAAATTCAACAGGTCTCGGCGCATGTGCTGACCAATCGCCATCCAGCCTATGGATTGATCGGGGGCGTGTATGATGCGCTCGGTGATACCCAGGGCAAGATGTATAGCATCACCAATGCCCAATCGGATCGGGCTCGATGTCTATTTGAAGAGTTAGAAGGCATTGATATCTGTCCAGCATCCGGCGTCGCGACTGCGGCCCTGCTCCAAGCCGTTGAACTAGGCACTGTCAAGCGAGATGACTGCATTTTGCTGAATATTACCAGTGGCGGCACCCAGCAGATGCAGCGAGAACACCCCATGCACTACCTGCGCCCCTGGCGATCGTTTTTGCCCGATGAAATTCGGCCAGATCTGGTGGCAGACCGCATGGGCGAGTTTTGCCATGTCGCGGCCCCGCTCTAACGAGACGGGAATGCGTTACTTGGCCCGATGGGCCATGCCTAGCAACTTGTTAAATGATGATCTGATAAGAAATCCCATTCATTCACCTATGTCTCATTCACTGATCTCATTCACTGAATATCTATCATTTATCGATATCTAACCTTTATCTAAGTCCAGAACTAGATTTTTATCTGTGATGCAACTCCAGATTCCCGTATGGACTTGGTATGAATGGTTCAATGTTTGATCGTCACGCGAGATTTACCACACGAGATACAAACCATGGAACGTTTGTTGTTTAAGGGATTAGCTGCTGTGATGCGGCGTTCAAAAATAAAATTTCTGCACCAGCTCGACAAGGCACCGAGAGTTCAAGAACAGTTTTTGCGATCGCTGCTACACCGACACCAGTTCACCGCATTTGGTCAAGAACACGGGCTAGCAGACATCCAGACGATTGATCAGTTTCAAGAGCGGCTACCGGTGCAGTCCTACAGCGGTTTTAGATCCTACACTCAGCGCATGTCCATGGGAGAGCCGAATGTACTGACGGCTGACCCACTAATTTATTTCAATATTAGTAGCGGCTCAACCGGTGAAAAAAAGTTGATTCCAGTCACCCAGCAATCGCGCCAAGCCTTAGCAAATGCCAGTCGCACGTCCATCGGGTTTGCAGCCGATGCCGCTCTGCGTCATGGGCGACCCTTGGGCAAGATGCTGTTCCCGCTGTCAAGCAACGCCCTGGGTCACACCCCGAGCGGCATTCCCTATGCTCCCGTCAGCACCAGCGACTTGCGGTTAACCAGCCCCCTCCTGCGCCAGGTTTTTACCTACCCGTTTGAGGTGTTTCAAATTTCTGACACTGCCGCGCGCACCTACATGTGTTTGCTGTTTGCCCTGCGTAATGCATCGCTTCGCATCATTAGCGCCACATTTCCAGTGTCGGCCTTGCAAATGTGCAATTACCTAGAGCGCCACGCCGAGGAGATGATTCAAGATTTAGAAACGGGCAAAATTGCCCAGGGGCTTAAGCTTGAACCCGAGTTGCGCGCCAAATTTGAGCGGCAATGCTCAGCGGTTCCGGCGCGAGCGGCTCAACTGCGACACCAGATCAGCCAGCACGGACGTCTGACTCCGCACCTGGCCTGGCCTGACCTCTCATTTATGATCACCGCACGGGGCGGCACGTCAAATTTCTATTTTGAGCGATTCCCCGAATACTTTGGCGATATGCCAATCTTTGGTGGTGTCTATGCCTGTGCCGAAGGCACCATGGGCGTGCATCAAGACTTTAATACGGATGCAGCAATCCTGTCGATCGAAAGCGGCTTTTATGAATTTATCCCCGAAGACCAATGGGAGGTTGATAACCCCAAAACGGTGCTGCCCTGGGACGTGACAGTGGGCGATCGCTACCGTATTGTGTTGACCAACTATGCCGGGTTTTATCGTTATGACTTAGGAGACGTGGTTGAAATTGCTGGCTTTGTCGGTCAAGCTCCCACCATCATCTTTCGCCATCGCCGTGGGGGAGTGATGTCATCATCCACGGAGAAAACCACGGAGTTTCAGGTCATCCAGGTGATGCAGATTTTACAAAAAACCTTTCAGTTAGCCCTGGAAAACTTTTGTATCACGCTGTCTAAAGACTGCATTCCGTCCCACTATTTGGTCAATATTGAATTGGCACCCGGTGCCGTGCTCCCTGATCCAGAAACATTTCTACAGCGGTTTGATGACACCCTAAAAGATGTCAGCGCTTTCTACGCCATCAAGCGGCGCGACCAGATTCCGCTGCCGCGACTGCGCATTTTAGAACCCGGCAGTTTTGAACATCTGCGCCAGCGCATGGTGCAGCAGGGCATTGCCGAATCGCAGCTCAAGTTTCCCCATGTCACGGAAGACCGCAATTTTCTGGATGGGCTGTCCGTTCAGCACGAAGCTAGACTCGCAGGCGATCGCCTTCCTCAACTCTGACGGGGCATCCTGTCCGTTGGCAGATATGCTCAGGTTTCTGTAACAATGAGGGTGGCGAGCGACATCGAAGTCAGGCAAACTAGCTTACCTGATCTGAATCTATCTGCCTATCTCGTTTGAGCATGACATGGGCTAGTCCTATCCCCACGATCGCCAAAGCGCCCATCGGATAAAAAACATAGGTATAGCTGCCTAACCAATCTCGCAGTTGCCCCGCCACCAACGTACCCAGCAGAGCACCAATACCGTAGGCCGTGAAGACAATACCATAGTTTTGGGCATAGTCATCGGGGTTAAACAGACTCAGGGTGGTGGTGGGCGCAAGGGCCAGCCAGCCGCCCAGACAAAACCAGAACAGCGAGAAAGCAACCAGATAGGTCACCACTTGCCCTTGTTCTGCATTGACCATCAGAATACAGGCAACCAAGATCAGCGTATAGGAGGCGATCGCGATATGACGAGGCTGAAAGCGATCGCACAACCACCCAAACAACGGACGACTCACGCCATTAAACAGAGCAAATAAAGATACGCTAGCGGCTGCAATTCCTGGCTCAACCTGGATAATTTCTTCGCCTACTGGACTAGAAATACCAATGGCGCTGAGTCCCACAAACGTGCCGATAATGTAGCATAGCCACAGCCCATAAAAAGATGAGCTTTTGAGCATGGTTTTGGGATACTTGAGCGACGCTGGTTTAACTGTCGCGGCAGCAGTAACGGTGGTAGGTTGCCAGCCTTGGGGTGGCAGTTTCATCGTGGTGGCGATCGCCACAATAATCAGCATAAAGCTAAGCCCCAGCGCAAACAGAGTCGGCCGTACGTCATAGCGATCCATGAGGCCTTTGGCGAGGGGAGCCGTAACTAAAGGAGATAGTCCAAAGCCCACAATCGTTAACCCTACGGCCAGCCCCTTGCGATCGGAAAACCATCGGGCCATCACCACCATAGGCACACCATAGGCAATCCCCACTCCCACCCCTGCAATCACGCCATAGGTGAAGACCATGGCAGTAATGCTGGTCGTAAAGCTAGAAAGCATATAGCCAACACCTATCACAACGCCGCCCAGAGCCGTCATCCAGCGAGTTCCCAGTCGGGGAATATAGAACCCGGCTATGGGCATGGTGATGGCATAGCAAAGGAGGGCAACGGTGTAGGGCAAGAGGCTCTGGGTGGCGGAGAGGCCAAGTTCATTCTCTAGGGGTTTCCTGAAAATACTCCACGAGTAGACTGTTCCTAGACACAGTAAAACCATCATTCCTAAGGGAATTAGAAACCATCGCCCCTGCTGGGCAGGACGACCGAATAGGGTGAGATCTGTCCGGTGGTTTGACCGGTAGCTGGTACTATCCATGGCTGCTCGTATAGAACTATGGAGTAAATTTGTAAGATTCTTATCTTGCTGATGGAGCCATTGTTGAGGCTTAACTCACTGCAAGAATGCCACATATCAATATAGTCAGATAGTAAAGCTAGAACTATGAAACAATCATAGAAATCTCGCACCGTAGAGTATAGGCGATCGCCGCTAACTATCTTTCTAGTTACTGCACCATAAAAGCCGATAAGCTGGCTCGGCAGAAAACCCTATTAGCAACGCCCTCTATCCATACCGAGCAAACCTGCGGTGGATAACCTGCCGATCCAGGTTTGCCAGCCACCGAGAATTACGAGAGGTAGTCCTCAGGGCGCAACGTCCTCTATGAAACTCGCCATTATGGACACAACTGGACTCGAACCAGTGACCCCCACGATGTCAACGTGGTGCTCTAACCAACTGAGCTATGCGTCCGTCAAGATTTGAATTATTACATATCATGCCAGGAATATCAACGCCCCCCATCAAATTTACAAAAGCTGCGGTAGGATGACCCACAGCCAACAACACATAAACGCATGGTCATTGAATCTCTCTATACCGATGGGGCCTGCTCCGGCAATCCGGGGCCGGGCGGATGGGCAGCGATCGCTTACCTAGTGGGTGGCGGCGTCCATGAACTGGGCGGTGCCGCCGCCCACACCACCAACAACCGCATGGAAATCCAAGGGGCGATCGCGGCACTAGATTTATTACTATCTTCAGGGCAAACCGACACCGTCACCCTCTACACCGATAGTGAATATGTGAAAAAGGGCATTACCGCTTGGATTAAGGGATGGAAAAACAAGAATTGGAAAACCTCCACCGGCAAACCCGTGGTCAATCAAGACCTATGGGAAACCCTAGATGAACTACACCAACAAGTGAATCAACAGCTTACCCGCCCGCTACGCTGGGAAGTGGTGCGTGGCCATAGCGGCAACGAAGGCAATGAGCGTTGTGACGTGATTGCCCGAGCCTTCTCCCTAGGGCGATCGCCCAACATGACCCAAGATGCCCGATTGATGACCACGGCTGAGCCGAAAACCCCTACAAAACCTGACAAAACCCCTAAAAAAGTTCACAAATTGTTGAATGATGACAGAATTGAGGCCCAAAACACTGCCGGAGAGCGAGAAGAAACGATACAATCCAGTAGCACAATTGCTCAATCCTTTCCACCTGAGCGCACCATGGCAGACTCTTCCTCAGCAGCATACAACGACCCATCTGAAAATCTCCCGCGTGAACTACGAGTCGTCCAACTCCAAAACACGGTGGAAACGTTGCACATGGCAGACGAAATTGCCAAGCAAGGCTACCTGATCACCAGTGCTGAACTGGCCGACTTGATGGACGTCAATGCCAGTGCAGTCACCAGCCGAGGTGATAACTGGGTGTGGCGAAATTGGGTGGTGTCGCGAGTGCGGCGCGAGGGCAACCAAATTCTTTGGCAACTGGAGCGGGTTGACTAAGTCAGCGATCGCCTTCTAGGCTGCACCCCATAAGCTACACAAAATGGTAAGGCGGCAGTGCTGCCCCCAGAGACAGTTCCCAGAGCGGGCAATCGATCTGCCATTGCTCAATCTGCTGCTGTAGAGAAGCATGATCATCGCGATCGCCCAAAATGTGGATGCGTTCCACCCCGTCTTTGGGCTCACTATGGTGATAGGGGCAGCCAAGTTGAGCGATCGCCTCTAGCAGTCCCGCCAGTTGCTCCTGCTGCTGGTTGCGATAGGTTTCCTGTTGTTGATAGCGACGTTTTTTTGCCAGGAAGTAATCTTTCCCCTTTGCTGACTCCGGCAACTCCTCTAAAACCAAGGGATGAAGCTGTGCCTTGAGAGTATATTCCGCCTTATGAGTCACCTGCTGTAGCTTAGCAACATAGACATCTTGATGGGCTGCAAGGTGTTGGGTTAAAGCATCTAAAGATACCAAAAATGTCCCAAAAGGCACTGGTAATACATCAGCCTGTTGAAAGAGATCTTGCAAGACGCGATCGTGGGACAAAATCGCCTGGAGTTGAAAGCGTTCATCCCCAGAACGGATAGTGTCTGGATCAAGCTGACTCTCAACAACCGCTGATAAAACCCCCTGTTCCACCAAGTTCAGAGAGTTGGCTAACCCTTCCGGCAAATCCAAGTCCGTCGTGGGAGTCTTGAGAAATGCATAAACATACATAAGCAGGCTCCATAAACGGCTCATTGACCAATGAAAAAACTTTGGGATGCTAAGCAGCACCCCAAAGCTACAGTTTATTCTAGGTGTTGTGGATCGTTATCACCTAAATTGCTGGGCAATCACCTCACTTACGGAGATTGATGGGCCAATTCTGCCAGTTTGCCTGTGACATGACCATTATTGTTGCGGGGCTGCAACAACCCATACCCACCGTGGTTGCGTTCGTAGATGACGTTAATTTCATCTGTTTCGGCATTACGGAACATATAAAAGTCGTGGTCAACAAGCTGAAGTTGTTCAAGGGCATCATGCACCGTCATCGGCGGCATGGCGAAATACTTCGTACGAACAACTTCCTCCGGTAGCTGAACATCTCGATTCGTCAAGAGTTCATCCGATACGGTAATCGCTGGCAGCACCTCAGCCGCTTTGACGGGAGTGCGAGTCTTGTGCTGGATTTTCTCCTTATACTTGCGGAGCTGACGAGCAATTTTATTGGCTACGAGATCAATGCTGGCGTAGAGATTTTCACTGCTCTCTTCAGCACGAACAACGGTACCATTTGCATAGATTGTCACCTCTGCGGTTTGCTTAGGATTTATCCGGGGGTTGCGCGCCACTGATAAATGAACATCTACCTCGGTGGTATAGCTCTGGAAGTGGCTGACGGCTTTCTCAATCTTCTGATGTACGTACTCACGAATTGCATCAGTGATATCGATATTTTTGCCCTGGATAACAAGCTTCATAAAGCTTCCTCCCGCGAGAATTTGGGTTATATGTTCACCCTAACACTTTGTATTCTGGACAACAGCAGGGTTAAAAATCTTTTGCAACCTGTGACAATTCTTGACTAATTTCTGTCCTTTTGCGATGAAATATGTGTGGTTTACCCTTGCTTTTCGTCGCAGTCTGTCTACTGTTTTGTGAGTTGAGATGTATGCGATCGCTGTCCCGTCCTTGCTGGCTTTATTCTCCTGGTCTAGTTCCCTACGACGTGGCTTGGGAATGGCAGCGATCGCTCGTGGCAGATCGTCGCCAGCACCCTGATCATAACGATGTGCTGCTGCTGCTCCAGCATCCACCGATCTACACCCTGGGTCAGGGGGCCTCCATGGAGTTTGTCAAAGCTGAGCTTCAGCAGCAGGGTGTTCCCCTCGTGCGGATCGAGCGCGGCGGCGAGGTTACCTATCACTGTCCTGGACAACTCGTGGGCTACCCCATCCTCAACCTGCAGCGCCACACCCCAGATTTACATTGGTATCTCCGGCAGCTAGAAGAGGTGATTATCCAAGCGATCGCCCCCCTAGGACTTGAGGGACATCGTATAGAAGGGTTGACGGGGGTTTGGGTGGAAGGACGGAAAGTAGCGGCCATTGGCATCAAAGTGAGCCGCTGGATTACCATGCACGGCTTTGCCTTAAATATTTGCCCCGATCTTCATGG
>DATNRH010000138.1 GCA_036703605.1 Candidatus Obscuribacterales bacterium
CTTCTAAGGAGGTAGGACCTTCTTCGCAGTCACATCTCTAGGCTGTGGAACACCATGAAGAGGGCGCCACAATTGGGGACAAGACTGTAGACTACGTAGTCTACACTGACACTGTGCCCAATAATGAGCTAGGGGAGATTGGCGAGCTTGAAGTTGACGACCAAGGAGGCATTGTAGCCAATTCTGAACTGCAAGTCAGATCCGCTCTCTGGGTAGCCGGCGATGTTGCCAGGTAGTGCCCTAGGCTAACTTAATCAGCTAATTTGACATTATGCTAAACGCACGTCTCCGTTTGGAGGGCTACGAGCACGCCCTCCATACTGGCTTAATTGCGGGGGCCAACATGACAGGGGCTGAGAAGCCATACCTCCATCAAGCAGCCTGGCAGTACGTTGTGCCACCTGGACTCGATATGGAGGTGAGACTTTAGTTGTAGGCTAATACGCTAGTTTACAGGCGTTGTCGATCCCGAGCTGGAGACTGTGGGTGTTTGGGAGCAACCAGAAGGCAGCTATGAGCGGGGCGTGGTCTACTACCTGGCCCCTGCTAAAGGCGGGAGCCGTGTGGTAGGCGTGCTGACGTGGGGCATCCCGGGCCGCCTTGACGATGCCCGCCGCCTCATCAAGCGTGGCGACGTGTTCAGCGATCGCGCAGCACTGAAGCATGCCATCCCCTTCTTGACAGACGAGCAGCTGGACGCCCTCGAGAACGAGTGGCTCAAGGAGCACCCCGCACCAACTGAATCTCACTCTTCTGCCGAGTAAAGCTCTCTTTCTCTCTTTCTCGCTGCCTGCCTTTCCTGCGCACTTGAGGACTGCAGACGTGTACGTGGGAGGATATGAGTGATATAGAGGTCTGTGCCATCATCTGCTTCTTGATTTCAAGCCACGCTGGCGCGCCACCGTCACTTTTTTCCCTCGGCAAAGTGTATATTCCCTGCACACAATACCCAAACCAACCCGGTGTATCAGATCAGTGGAAAGTCGTGGGAGAAGGAGAGGCATTAGCTTAACCCAGCCTCGATAGTCAATGTCGTCGTCGGGTGTTATCAGTAGCCCTTTGGAGCGGTATTTTACGATAATTTCATCTGTGACTGCTGTTCTAGGA
>DATNRH010000139.1 GCA_036703605.1 Candidatus Obscuribacterales bacterium
GAGCTTGTTGGTGTGGCCATGCCAGTCCCACCAACTCCGTGCAGGCATGCATCACAGTACCCAATGTAGGCAGGGATACCGGGGACCAACTCCTTACAATGGGTGGGGCGGTTTCCCATTATTTTGAAAAGGGTGCTGAACTCGTGGAGGGCCTGACTAGCTGCGCAGTGCGGAGGGAGCTGGATGGCACGATTTGTGACTCGATGGATGGCCATAAGCTTATACAAGGGCTGAAGGAGGCCCTTGCCACCGGGGACTCCCATGGCTGCATGTTGGAGCTTGCCAGCGATGGATTCGAGATCGGAGAGGGAGCAATGCTGTTTGCGTCTGAGTTCGGCAATGGTGGCTTGTATCTTGGTGATCTTTGTAGTTGGGAGCTCAATGGTGCGGTGGAGCCCATCCATGATCCACCCCAGGATCTCTTTTCGAATGGCCCACACCCCTTCGCCTTCGAGGAGTTTCTTTTGGGAGACTGGGTCATTGGCAATGTCAGTGAGTGGGGCACTGGGGAAGATCTGATGGATGGCGTGCAGGAGGGCTCTGGAGTGGTGGCGGAGGACTTCAGGGTCCTGGCTTTGGACGAGAGCAATGTAGTCATCGACGAAGATCTCCAGTAGGTACTCGATTTGGCGTCAGTAGGCGGCATAGTCGGCATCGGTCCAGTGGGAGGGGATGACGAAAGGGTGGAGGAGTTGGGGATCGGTGGGAGCCAGAGTGGCATCTTCCATGACATGAGCCGGTAAGTGGTCAAACAAGCGAAGCCATTCCGCGATGTCGCGACCGGTTTCGGAAGCAGCACAGAAGAACGGGGGAGAACTCGTCCAGCCCATTTGCAGGGAGGCAGGGATGACAATGTGGGTGTCTTCGGCGGGATCCAATTTGGGCAGGGGATAACAGAACTCAGATTCCGCATCTAGAGGCACAGCCATGCGCCAGAAACCATCTTTGATGTCAAACTTGACACTCATGATAGGGCCAGCTTCTTCGGACAGGGTGGCCAGCTGGAAGATGATTCGTGGGAGAACTGATCCAAGTTGGGACATGGAGTGGAGAGGAGCCGTGTCTTTGTTGGTGGCATCATTAACAGTTGTGCCCATGGTGTTGCGCATGGTCTCAGTGCGGCGAGCTTTGGCTGAGAGGTCAAGGAGCATGCGAAACTTGCGGCTCTTGTGCGGGATGGCGGCTAGGGGGCTGATCTTGGTGTGCTGTTGGCCTTTGAGGAGCGCTTGACGCATGTCACTCCATTTGACAACACGACAGTAGCCGACTTTGACCTTTTCCAAGGCCTCGTCCCGGACACACTGGGCTGCTTCCGGAGCTCGGGCAGAGGGATGGGAGCCGTAGGCGACCGCCTGGTCCAGCTGGTCGATGGTCCAGTCGGCATCAATGTCGACAGGGGTACCGGTAGTGCCATACTGGTGGAGCATGGGACCTGCAGGATGAAGAGAGGCAAACATTCCGGGATACATGGAACCGCGGTTAGCTTGTTGGAGTGACTTAC
>DATNRH010000140.1 GCA_036703605.1 Candidatus Obscuribacterales bacterium
AAACCGAGATGAGTAGCGCAGGAAGAGCATTCCTGTACTGTCTTGCAGCTTGAGATCCGACCCGAAGGTATACCCCGCCTGCCCACGGCCAATGAGCTTGCCGTCTAGTTTCACCGGCTGCCCCCGCAGTGGACTGGCATAGGGATTGGACATCAGCGTCAAGACATCGCTTGGGGGCGCTTGGTTGAAGTCGGGGAACATCACCGATCGCTTCACTAAGATACCGGCACCTAAGCCTACCAGTGCTCCCATCAAGAAGCCCCAGTCCATGGGGATGAAGATCAGTCCTAAACCTAGTCCGAGGGTGAGCCCCAGGATTTCGGCTGCATAGAGAGCCACGTCTAAGGCAAAATTACCGTAGAGCTTCTGTTTGCTCAAGCGTTTGCCTTCCTGCACCACCCGACCCATATCAAACTCAATGGTGAGCCCCAGTTGTTCGGCATAGGTGCTCAGGGCTCGTACGCGCTTACCTGTGAGTGGATGGGTAGAATTAAGCTCCATCCACCAACCCCAAGGGTTAAACAAATCCCAGAGAAAGACTCGTCCTACCCGTTCGGGACTGGCGGCCACTCGGTAGGCCGTGCCGGTAGAATTGGCAGACTTGGCGTCATAGATACCAAGGGCGCGGGTACCCTCCATCAACCGGCTGGGTTCCTTATCCCGTTGCCCCTCTTCCACAATGCCATAGGCAATTTTCACCAAGGCGCGGGAGAGAGCATTAGGATTACCTGTCACTTCAGCCGCAAAGTGATCGGCAAAATATTCTCTAGTTCTAGATAGATAGAGAATGAGATAGGTGCCTACTATGTAGAAAACATAGGCAGCTAAGGCAAGACTCTGGGCTGCATCTTTAGCTTTGTTGTCACCACCCCCTCGTCCCATGCGCTGCCCAAACACATAGATCAAATACATGATCTGAATCAGGGTAGCAGCCAGGGTCATCAGGGCAAAGTCCCAGTGGACAATGTGTCCTAGTTCATGGGCATAGACCGTGGCGACTTCTTCATCGTCGAGATAGGTAAATAATCCTTGACTGACCACTAACCGAGCCGTATTAGGCAAGGAACCATAGGTAAATGCGGTGGGATTTTGGTCATCAATGATGCCCAATCGCGGTTGCTTAAGCTGATGTTTTTGACAGACTTGCTCAACAATCTGAGCTGCCTCAGGACTCTGGCGACGGAGATCATCCAGGGATATCCAGCGGGTGCCGTAGAGCCAGCGTTGGGTAAGATCCATGAGGAACGGCGATAGAAAAAAGACGCCGACATTAAAGACCACAGTTAACCCTAGGGCGATCGCTAACCCCAGTCCAGGATTCTCAGACTCCATAATGAAGACGAGTCCTAGCAGCAGCACGAAAACCATACCAAAAAGTAGACTCATGGTGATCAGGGATGCCGTGGCCAGGCTTCCCCCAATCCCCTTCATGGCGATCGCAACCCCTCCCACATCGGCACGCCCTGCTTTGGGCATGGGAGGCATTTTCTCCTCAGAGGGAACAGACATATTCATCTCTCCTGCTGTTTATAGGTGTGTGTTATGGGTGATGCATGTGCCAGTGTTGAGATAGGCACAAAACTAGGCCCTGGTTATAC
>DATNRH010000141.1 GCA_036703605.1 Candidatus Obscuribacterales bacterium
CTACAAAGCCCTACAAGGGGTGCGGGGTCGCCTGCCGGTGGATCTCGATGCCCTAGAGAAACTGCTGGTACGCTTCAGTTATCTAGTGGTCGAGCAGCCCTGGATTCAGGAAATTGACATCAATCCGCTGTTCGCTCGCCCCATGCCCGCCGATAGTGTATCTGGATCCTCGTTGATTGCCCTGGATGCACGGGTGGTGCTGCATCCGGCTGATGTGCCCACGGACGATCTGCCCAAGCCGGCCATTCGTCCGTACCCAACGCAGTACACGAGTCCTTGGACGATGCGGGATGATACGCCGGTGATCATTCGTCCCATTCGTCCTGAAGATGAGCCGTTGATTGTGCAGTTCCACACCACCCTTTCTGAGGAAAGTGTCTATCTGCGCTATTTCAACATCATGAAGCTGAGTCGGCGCATTGCCCACGAACGCCTCACCCGCATTTGCTTCATCGACTACGATCGCGAGATGGCTTTGGTGGCGGACTACAAGGATCCAGAAACAGGACATCACACCATTTTGGGCGTAGCACGGCTGAGCAAACAGCATGGCGTGAATGAGGCAGAGTTTGCCATGTTGGTGAATGATGCATCCCAGCGCCAGGGATTGGGCACCGAGCTGCTCAGTCGCCTGATCCAAATTGCCCGGAACGAAAAAGTGGGACGGGTGACCGCCCAAATTCTCAACGAAAACCAGCCCATGCAGCGGGTTTGCGAGAAGGTAGGATTCAGCCTAGAGCGAACGCCCGATTTGGTGAAAGCCTATATTGATCTGTGACGTGCAAGATCTGTGACGTGAACTATGAGACTGGGGGCAGCGATCGCCCTCAGTACTAACTGTGTCTCATGCGACGGTGCGTTACATCTGCGCTTCACCCTACGGTTTAAACCATGGATCGCCCCCTAGCAGGCCCAGTGCATACCAGTAACGGCAACGGCCCGGATCCCCAGTCGTTGTCGTTGTCGAGTACCATAGATGACTGGGCCAACCGGGTATTGATGAGTTTTAAGGATTTCAACAGATGACGGATGAGTTGCTGCGATCGCTCGTTTGGACAGATTATCGCTTGGCGGTTTTGTTTGCTGTCCTAGTCCCACTCATCCTCTTGGTGTGGGCCGCGGTGAAAAAGGCCGAAGCCATCCAGCGGCTCTTGGTGATCTATTGGCGCGTATCCAGTCTGCTGGCGATCACCGTCTATCTGATGATTGGTGGATTGCCCCTCAGCTTTATCTCCGCCCTCGCTGCCCGCATTTTGATCCCGGTGGGGCTATGGTTTTGGGCCGACCTCAACGAAGAAATTGACGACCAGCGCCGCACCCCTATCAAACTAACCTTCACGGCTTGGCGCTGGGCCATGACCGTCTATATGGGACTGGGAGCGATCGCCCAGCTCTTTACCCTACCCTGTGCCGTCTCCCAAACTGCCTTTGCTGGCACCACCTGTCAAGTATGGCTTGAGGCTCCGCTGCTATTCCGAGAATTTTTCCACAGTAGCTCCAGTCGCGGATTTCTCGGCTTTTGGGGAATTGTCGGTTTGGTTATCTACGTGATTTACCTTGGCTATTTTGTCTTTGTCCGGTTGAATCGTCAGGGGCGATCGGCGGTGCAAGACTAGCTCAGCCTGGGCGATTCGACGTCGCGCCTGCCCAGGCAAAACCGCCTATACGGGTTCATGACGTCCGGTGAGTTGCCGTCGTTATTAACTCCTGGCGTTTTTTATATTAACCATGATGGAAGGGGGCTCTCTGCTATGGCAGCCACATCCCTAGGGGTTCGCCTAGAGAACTATACGTTGAAATGTCCGCAGGAAGTGCTGATGGTGCATGCCCAACTTGAAGATGACACGGATCAAATTGTCATCTTCCGAGGCTTTTCCAGTTCCCTCATGCATCCCACTGCCTACGATCCCGACGTGCCGGTACTGTCAGCAAAAGCTGATATTATCGCCATCGATCGCTTGCAGGGCCCCTACGATCCCAGCCAGCCTCGCTACCTGCAGCAGGGACTCACCCTAGACGACATGGAGCAGTTGATGCAGGCTGCTGGCGTCTAGGCTATCGCCAGGCTATGTCCGGCGATAGTTGGTACTGGATCCTTAGTCTTGGTAGACTGGAGTATCTCATCCCAAGTGATGATACGCATCCAACGTAGAGCAACGAGTTTTGCAGATTTAGCCGTGGCTTCATGGCATGATCAATAGCAGATCACCTTTCCACATCCAGAGACGTTGAGTGTCTATCCCAACAAATGCCTCTCTCACGGTTGCAGAGAGGGTGGTCTCCGTCCATGATCGGGTTGGCAAAGGCGATCGCCTAAGTCTAGGTGAGACCTTGATTAAACAGAATGCGTGTGTAACAACGGGACTTCATGCAGTTGAGCGAGCAATGCGTATGGTAGGTATAGCACTGGAACATCCCGACCTTGATCTAGATACTGTTAATCAGAGCTTGACGGGGTTGAGTGCGACGCGAATGGTTGAATGGGCCGCTGAAACGTTTCAAGATGGCTTGGTGATGAGCACCAGCTTTGGCATTCAGTCGGCGGTGATGTTACATCTCGTTACGTCCGTGATTCCCAGGATCCCGGTAATTTGGGTTGATACAGGTTATTTACCAGCCAAGACCTATCGGTTTGCCGAACAGTTGAGCGATCGCCTCCAGCTCAACCTTCAGGTCTATCAATCACCGATGAGTCCTGCCCGCATGGAAGCACTCCATGGGCAGCTTTGGTCGAAGGATGACGTTGAATCTCTCAACTTCTACGATCAAATTCGTAAGGTTGAACCGATGCAGCGGGCCCTGCGAGAGCTAGGGGCAACGGCCTGGTTGGCCGGGCTGCGCAGTGATCAAACCAATCATCGCAGCACTCTGCGCTGGGTGAATCGCCAGCGGGGGCTCTACAAGATTTTGCCCATCCTCGATTGGCACGCCAAGACGGTGTATGAGTACTTACAAACCCATGATCTGCCTTACCATCCCATGTTTGATGAGGGCTATATGACCGTGGGTGACTGGCATTCGAGCCGGCCGATTACCGCCATGGATGAACATGAACGGGATACCCGCTTCCATGGTCTGAAACAAGAATGTGGGCTGCACTTACCCCAAACGCCGGGGGAAGAGGAAAGCCTAAATTCCAGCTCCCTCTAGCCGCTAACGAATTTGGGCTGTCTGGGCGATCGCCACTAAGGGTAAGCTATCGGGGTAGGCTTGGTCTGCCTTAATCTGCTGCACAATCTCTTCGTTGATGGGTTGTTTGAGCCCCTTAGACAGCGCTCGCACAATATCGCCGCGATCGAGTAAACCTGCGATCGCTCCGGTTGGCGATCGCACGAGAAGCCATGGGTAGGGCTGCTGCTCTAGCCGATCAATAGCATCGGCTAGACATAGGCTCTCATCCACAATAGGTAAAGTCTCTAGGGGCTGAGTTATGGCACTCACGGGGGAGCTGGCCCAGTCAGCAGAGGGGATCTGATGCAGATCGTCCAGCCGCAACACCCCTTGATAGACACCCTCTGCCACCACAAAGCAACAGTTGGGCGGTGGTTGCCCTAGGAGGTAGCGATCGGCCATCTGTTGAATCGTTTGTGTGACCTCAACGCTGATAAAATCTCGGGTCATAGCCTGGGCAACCGTCAGCCGTAGCAGCAGGCTCTGCAGTGCAGCAAACTGCTGATGGGCATTGGCATGGCGCAGACCAAACCAGCCCAGCAAGGCAATCCACAGAACGCTCACCATGGCATAGCGCACCAGTAAAACTAAGCTGAAGGCGATCGCCAATCCCCCCAACAACCAGCCCGCCCGAGCCGCCCAGCGTACGCCTTGGATGCGACTCCCCGTCAGCTTCCAGATGGCAGACTTGAGCACCTGACCGCCATCGAGGGGGAGGCCCGGCAGCATATTGAACAAGGCCAGCATTAAATTGATCCCCGCCAAGTTGGCCACGACCATCCGGCCCGGTGACCCGTTGGGCAGCAGGCCTTCCAGCAAAGCCAGCACCATGTATAGCCCAAAACTCATCGATGGGCCAGCGATCGCCACCTGAAAAGCCTGCCCCGGCGTTTTAGATTCTTGGCTGATCGTGGCCATGCCGCCAAATAGGAAAAGGGTAATCGACTGCACTGGAATGGCGTGGGAGCGGGCTACTAAACTATGCCCCAGCTCATGCAAAACCACCGATAAAAATAGCGCCAATGCCATGGTTAATGCAGCGATCCAGACCATCGTGGGTTGCCAATCCATCATCTGCCACGTTGTGCCATAGGCGTAGGTTACCACCGCCAGAATGATGAACCAAGAGGGGGCAATGAGAATGGGAATGCCCAAGATGGAACCAATGCGCCAACCAGTATTCATCGCTAGTAGCCTGCGATCGCCTCCCCCATTATGGGCGATCGCCTCGACGTTGTTGCTACCCACCTACTTCGTTGGCGCATTCTCCAACTTAAAACCTCAAGTATCCCAAGCAATTTTTTGAATTTCGCGATCCAGACTTGTCTTGTGGGTACATTGAGGTCAAGATGGACTCACTTCAGTCTTTCTCTGCCTCTACCTTCAAACGCTAAGCATTATGGGTGTTTTGTTAAAGTGTGCTACCTGCGGTGGCAAAGTTTCATCCGCTGCCAAAGCCTGTCCTCACTGTGGAGAACCCGATTTTCATGGAGATGGCATTGCCGATTGCAGGGTAGACGACAAGACGCTTGAGAATGGCCTAGCGACGGTCTCATCGTCCCTGATGCCAGAAGCCGCTGAGATCGCCGAGACACTGGCTAATGGCAGCACCCACCCCGAACCAGAGACCACCCTGCAGGTCGTGGAGACGGAGACGGTAGATGCTGAACCTGCGCCCGCGCCTACCCGATCGATTCCTCTGATCGTCCACTGGGCATCCCTCGGCTGTTTGTCCGAGATTCAGCAAAGTATCGCCGAGTTTCCCGACGTCAATGTGACTGGTGATGATGGCTACACCGCCCTCCATGCCGCCGCCCAGCAGGGGCACACGGACGTAGTTCAGTTTTTGCTCACCCATGGCGCAAACTGCGGTGTGCGCTTCAACCCCGATCGCCCCTCTCCCTACGCTGGGTTCACGCCTTTGATGCTGGCGGAAAAAACAGGGAATCACGATGTGGCTGAACTGATTCGCACTAAGATGGAAGCCGACCAGGCCCAGCGCCTAGCCGCAACCCCCCGCCCCCGCAGCCAGCATTCGCCCATCGCCAAGCAAGCGATCGCGGATGTGGCCGCCTCAGCACGCCAGTCGCAGCCCCGCGTTGTTAACCACAATCACACCCTGGGCGACAAGCACTTAGATGTGGTCTATGTTTTTGCCAACCGCAGCGATCTACAAACCGCTCGGCGCAATGGCAAATGTGAATGGCTGCAGTTTGAAACCCGAGCTGCTCTACGCAAGCGTGGCTTTCCGCTGCAGATCTATCCAACCATCAATATTTGGTTTAAAGATAAGACAGAATTTTATGGCAATGAGGGACGATAGACGGTGACTCAGGACGACTTCATTATTCGTCAGATGACGCCAGCGGATCTAGAGCTAGTGCTAGATTGGGCGGCGGCAGAGGGCTGGAATCCAGGACTAACCGACGCGATCGCCTTCCATCAAACCGACGCCAAGGGGTTCTTGATCGGCTACATCGGGGATCAGCCCGTGGGCTCCATCGCGGCGATCCGCTACGGCGATCGCTACGGCTTCCTTGGCCTCTACATTGTCCAGCCGCAGTGGCGCGGGCGCGGCTATGGGATGCAGCTCTGGCAGGCAGGGTTGCAGATCCTCGGCGATCGCACCTTGGCCCTAGATGGCGTTCTGGCCCAGGTGGATAACTACCAAACTTTTGGCTTCAAAATTGCCCATCACCATATTCGCTACGAAGGGCTGGGAGAAGCCTATGCCAAACAGGCCGGCGTCGTGCCCCTGCGAGATATTCCCTTCACCACCCTGCTGGACTATGACACCCAGCATTTCCTAGACCGCCGTCCCACCTTTTTACAGGCCTGGGTGGGTCTCAATGAAGGGTATGCCTTTTTAGAACATGGGCAACTTCTCGGATACGGCGTCATTCGGACCACCCGCAAAGGCTTCAAACTTGGCCCTCTATTTGCCGACCGGCCAGCGATCGCCCAATCCCTCTTCCAGGCATTGCTCACCCATGCCATCGGCCAACCGGTGTTTCTCGACTGCCCCGATGCCAATCCGGAGGCGATCGCCCTGGTCGAAACCCACAATATGAAACCCGTGTTCACCTGCGCCCGCATGTATACCCAAGCGCCACCGCCTCTGCCCCTGTCTAAAATTTTCGGCGTCACCACCCTAGAGCTAGGCTAGCAACGGCTGCTGTTTGGGAATGCCCACCGCGCGGGGATAGGCCGCGGGCGTAGCCGCCACCTTGGTGAGATAGATACTGTGGCGCACGCCTTGGGTGATGGGGGTCTCAAAAGCATCCACCTGAGCGATCGCCCCGCCCAACTGTCGCGCCACTGCCTGCAACTGCTGTTCTTCCTCCACCGTCCACTGCCCGCGATAGAGCACCACCTGCCCCCCCAGCTTCACCAACGGCAAGGCATATTCAGCACAGGTGGCCACCGATGCCACGGCCCGCAGCAGCACCCAGTCATACTGTTCCCGGTGGGTGGGCAGATGACCGAGGGTTTCCACCCGACCCACCATGGGTGTGACATTGGTCAACCCCAACAGCGGCAGCGCTGCCTGCACCACGTCAATCTTTTTGCGGGTCGAGTCGAGCAGGGTCACGTCCCAATCTGGACGAGCGATCGCCAAGGGCAACCCCGGAAAGCCGGCCCCCGTACCCACATCCATCACCCGCGCTGGCGCTGCATTGACCAACCCGATCGCCACCCCCCGCAAAGAATCCCACAAATGCTTTTCCCAAAAGTTGAGGGGCTCGGTAATCCGCGTTAGGTTGACGCGCTGATTGGCATCGAGAACATAGGCATAGAGGGTCTGAAACTGATCCTGCTGGGCAGGGGTCGGAT
>DATNRH010000142.1 GCA_036703605.1 Candidatus Obscuribacterales bacterium
TGCAGGAGTATTAGGCATAGCCCGAATCACCGGCTGTCCTGGAAAAGCTGCTTCTAAACGCTGGAGGGGTACCCCTGCCAGAATCGATAGCACAACTTGATCGGGATGACAGGACGTTAGCTGAGCAGCTACGGCGGTAAAAACCTGAGGCTTAATGGCTAATAAAACCTGGGATGCCTGGTCAATGACCTGCTGGTTATCGGAGCAAGCCGCAATGTGATAGGTCTTCTCCATCATCTCCCGGCGCTGCGGAGACGGATCGCTCACCACAATGTCGTCAGGATGATAGGTGCCCTGCTCAATCAGGCGAGACAGAAGCGCCTCTCCCATAACCCCGCCACCAATAACCCCAAGTTTTTTAGACACGAACGAAACTTCCTTTGTCATAACCCCAAAAATTATAAGGCACCATGAGAACCTCACAGTGCCTTTCTAAGGGCTGGCTAAGGGATGATAGAGAGGGGGGACTTGCCCCAGCCTCTCAACAATCTTAATTAAATGACGGATGGTAAACAATGAACGGCATTATGCCATGCGAGTTTGCGCCTCAGTGGCCCAAGCTGGGGTTGGAGCTGTGGGGCGAGCAACTGGACGAGCCTGGGGCTGAGATCCCGTTAGGTCGCCAAGGTTACCGGCTTGGGTGCTAACCTGCACACAGTTCGGGGTGAACAGGAAGATGCTTTCACCAATCCGCTCTTGATGACCATCAATGGCATAGGTGCCGCCAGCGACGAAGTCAACGGCTCGCTGAGCTTGGTCTGGATCCATGATGGTTAGGTTAAGAACCACCGACTTGCGTTCTCGCAGAGCGCGAATGACTTGAGGCATTTCCTCGAAGGTGCGAGGCTCCATGACCACCACCTCAGACATTCCGTTCGCAGCGCCAGGCATACCAATCACATTGTTCATAGCAGAGTTCATAGTGGAACTTGTTCCTATTTCACCAGATGAAATGATTGACCGTTCACGCAGGCGACGGCGACGCGGAGAGTCCTCTGCAACCGTCTCCTTGTTTTCTTGCTGGTAAAGATTTTGATACTCTTCACCACTATCCATTTCTTCGTACTCGTACTCGTAGTCTCCGGGGTCATTCAGACCAACAAAGTCTCGTAGCTTAG
>DATNRH010000143.1 GCA_036703605.1 Candidatus Obscuribacterales bacterium
CCAAGTACTCAGCCAACGTGGACAACATTAACCTCAATCCCGCCTCTAACCTGACTCTGCAAGTTGTGACTGGTAGGCAAGCACTTTCATCTCTAGGCCTCTATTCAGAGATGTCTCGTGCCTTTCCCGATGAACACTTTCACATTGGTGGCGATGAGGGTAGGCACTCCTTCTGCCAAAGCACGACCTTTTGACGAACAGTTGTCTATCTTTGCTGGGAGAATGACCCGGCAGTTGTTGAGTGGATGCACCAGCAGGGCTATACGAGCGGTGACGGGGTTATGCAGTACTACGAGGACTACGTCTGGGGCCTCTTGAAGTCACTGAAGAAAACTCCAATTGTTTGGCAAGAGGTTTTCAATGTGTAAGCGGTGGACTCATTCCTTTTAGGTATGGCTTGAAGAACTTCCCCTCCAACCTCATTGTCGAGGTCTGGAAAGATGAAGCCACCCTTCTCTCAGTAGCAAAAGCTCACATGAGTGCCCTTCTTGCCTATGGATGGTATTTGGAGCAGCGTGGCTCCTGGCAAGACTTCTACAACAATGAACCCTTTCAGGTGATGCAGTTCGACCAACGGCAGGGCAAGGAATGGACTAAGCAACTCGAAAGCTATGTCAGTGGAGGTGAGGTAGCTGCCTGGGGCGAGCGCCTGGACAATGCCAACTACGATGGTAGTCGCCTTGTTAACAAAAGCTGAACTTTGGCCACGGACAGCCGCAGCAGCAGAGCGCCTATGGTCTCCCCGCAATGTGAGCGACGCAACCGCCGCCAAAGACCGCCTCAACACCTACGTGTGCCACCTGAACCGCAGAGGTATCCACCCAGATCACAAAATAGGTATCAACTCTGGCCCTGTTGCTCCCAACTTTTGCCCTGGTTGGACAACGTAATCTAATAAACCACAAGCGAGTTTTGCCCAATTCTGGCCCACCTTGCTGGCTCGGCTGCTGCTGCGACAACGCGGAGGCGCGCCGCTACTCTGGAGTACTCCAGCTTCCATAAAAGGAAAGTGTGAGTACTCAGGGGTCCTCGAGGGGGGCCTGAGTACTCACGTGTGCGCTGGGGCTTTCACGGTCGGCTCGGCGGGTGGAAGACAAGGGAAAATTTATTTTTCGTATAAACTACGAGGGCTAGTTGTCATCTTGCTCCGCCTCCAACTTGGGGACCTCAGGGCGGTCGGG
>DATNRH010000144.1 GCA_036703605.1 Candidatus Obscuribacterales bacterium
CCGACCTTCCGAGACAGCTACGATCGCAGCCACGCATCCCTCAGCTAATCCACGCACAACCGCCCACCGTAGGCATGGACTGACAGTAGACAGTGTGACCTCAATAGGTGATCTTGATGCGTACACCTTCTGACCCTAGTGTAAGCTGGGTCAGGAGGTTTTTCTTTGCAGATAGAGGGGGGGCTTTTGAACGGCTGAGGTTGCCAGCATCATGCCTATGATCCAACTTGCTAGAAAATCTTAGAAAAGATGGCAAGGATGGATAGCTCTCATGCTAAGATGTAAAACCACGGGCGATTAGCACAGTGGTAGCGCACTTCCTTCACACTGAAGGGGTCACTGGTTCGAATCCAGTATCGCCCATCTTTTATATGCAGATCAGGAAGCCTAGGTCGAATAAGCCCCTAGGTTAATTTCATCACAGTTTCAATCCTGAGAAGGAAAACTGGATATCAACGAATCTTATCCAGCCTTACGGATGGAATCTGCGGATCAGTTCTTGATTCTGATGACGCAGCATATTGGCTAGATGCTGGCGAACGATGAGAAATTACAGGAATTTCTCACCTGGATAAACCAAAAATCGAGATCGGTCAAAGCAACCTACAAGGTGACTGTAATTCGTGCATTGTACTTGGTCTGCAACCTCGACCGCGCCCTCGACCTCAACTGCGCCCTCATCCCTGAAGTACAGCACAAGCTGCAAGAGGTGCAAGATCGGCTGCCCAAGGCTGCCAATGCAGCAGGGGAAAAATTAAAGCTGTGGCGTAATTGCTCAACCCAGTAGCCAATCAGACTGCTGAGAGGTAAGGGCATGCAAAATGGCGTCAAAGGCTGAGATGCCCTGACGTCGTGCGGTATTAACCAGCGCACCTGAGCAAACACATCGGCTCCCTAGGTGGAGCGAAAACCATGGGTGACGTTGCGAAAGATGACACTCCATCGTAGGGCTTGCTCACTGGCATTATTGGTCGGCGGCACGGTCTCATCGTCTAAAAACAAAAGGAGATGAGCCTGGAGGTTCCGATAGCGTTTGAGCAATCGCTGCCCCTCAGGGTGCCTCGGCTCTAAGTTCAACACCTCTCGCAGTGAGCCTCGCAAGCGAGAACAGTATTGTGCCACCGTCGAGGGGGACAGACTCTGTCGTCGTCGGTGCAGGGCAATGGCTTTGAGCAACAGTCGCTTCATCCGGGGGGCAAACAAGACATCCCCCGCATCGATGGCATACTGACAATCCCTGAGTTGATGGGCCAGACACACTTGCCAGTCCTCGGCGGGATGAGCCTTCTGGGCACTGAATACATCAGAGACCCACACCTCTGGGCGGTGGCCGTCCATCACGTCATCAATCACCGCTTTACCCCGACTGGGACGAATCACATGCAGGCACACCTGCGCATTTTGAAACACCCATTCCCAGTGGGTTTGACCCTTAACGCGAGCTCCCGTTTCATCACTGCCTACCTGTCGGGCGCACCGTAGTCGCTCCACAATCTGATGCACAGGAGCATCCAGTTGCCGCTGGACGCGGCGCAGCAGATTGGCGATGGCCCCTTCTGAGATCGTCAAGCCATACAACTCAGCCATCAGTTGCCACAATCGTTGATAGCTCACGGCATGTTGATAGCGCAGAAGGGTCACCAGCGATGCAATACGAGGACCAAACGGAGAGCCTGGTTCTAGACCATTGAGAACGGGCGAGTCATAGGAGGTGTGGCACTGCGGACAGGTACCACCGTAGCGTTCGACTCGGGTGATGTGCGGTTTTACGGGCGGCACGTCGATGCGCTCATAGATGCTCGTCACCTGTTGGTCGGCGGCTGAAACCGATGCATGACAGTGGGGACAGCAAGTCGCTTGGGCCACTACCACCTGGTCGGGATTGGAACTCAGCGCTCGTCCTCCCTCGGAGTGGCTGCCTTGTTTCGCTGGAGGCGAGGTGACGCTCTCGGAGCGATGTTGATTCGGCTTAAATCCTTTTGCGGGCGGCAAGCTGGAATTGCGTGAGGTCTTCTTTACCCGCTTTTGCTTCAGCTTTTCCACCTCTGCCCGCAACGCTTGCTGCTCTCGCCACAGGCCTCGGATGAGGGCGTCTTTTTCCTTATGACTGAGTCCATCGAGCGGAGGTAGGGCGTTCATGGCAAAAGTTTAGCATCCTCTCTCATCTTTGGGCTCGGGTCAACCCAGTTGAGCAATTACTACTATCTTAAGCATTGTCAGATTCCAGTATTCTCTTAAATTATTCTCTACTGTGCAACGCCTACGTCATATGGAGCTGCTGAATGTATCACTCCTAGAGAGACGATCAACAGTCTTCAGCAATGTTGGGATTCGATGGTTACCTGCCATTGATTGTACGTGAGCTGCAGCGCATTGGTAGTCCATGCCAATCGAGGTGATGAACAACGGACGACTACTGCTACCTCGGAAGAGTTCGAACGCGTGACTCGTGTTGCGAAAGCGGTTTTTAGCCACACCGATAACGATAGAACCGACAGGCAGCAATTCGTATAGATAAGCACCGAGCCCTGGAGAATCATCCTCAGACAGGTGACAGTAGGCATCGATCACAAAGTACTGGATGGGATAGGTGATCAGCGGAAGAAGTTCACGTAAGGGTTTCAGTTCGCGTTTATAGAAGCTACCGGCCTGATAGTCACCCACATCTGAAACGCGGATCATCAATTGATCCGCTGGTGCTTCATCATGCCATTGGTGGAACATGATTCCAGCAGCATTTGCAGAACCATTGTCGTAGTGCACATCAAAGCAGGCAATCATCGAATTTGACGATTAAGGAAGTGAACATGCTATGCGGCGATCGCTGCATAGCATGATTCTATCCATGGTATCAAAGTTGTTGAGGAAGAAAAGCCACAATCAATGTCAAAGATGGCGATCGCTCCTCCCAACACCTCTTTCAAGAAAAGCGATCGCCCCGAGGTTTTCGATGTGATCACTGCATGGGTAGACGAATGCAGAACTCAGTTCCTTGACCAATGTCAGACTGAACGTCTAAACTGCCGTTGTGTTTCTCCGTCACAATTTGATGGGCGATCGTCAACCCTAAGCCGGTGCCTTTACCCACAGCTTTGGTTGTAAACAGATAGTCAAATACACGACACTTAACTTCAGGTGTCATTCCAGATCCGTTATCACGAATCCGAATTTCCACTTGCTTAGGCTCTGGTAATACTGCGGTGTTGATCTCAATTTTGTAAGATGTATCGCCGAAATCTTCCTCAGAAGATTGACGCCCAGCCTCATCGAACACATCAATAGCGTTTGCCAGGATATTCATAAAGACCTGATTGAGTTGCCCTGGAAAACATTCAATTTGCGGTAACTCACCATAATTTTTCAGAATCTGAATGGCTGGGCGATGGCTATTAGCCTTAATGCGGTATTTAAGAATCAGGAGTGCACTTTCAATACCTTCGTGCAAGTCAGCCTGCACTTTATATTCCCCATCCGATCGCGAAAACGTCCGTAGTCCACTGCTAATAGCGCGAATTCGATCGGTGGCACCTTGCATCGAGTCCAAAACCTTCGGCAAGTCCTCACAGAGAAAATCTAACCCAATCTCATGGGCGTGATCTTGAATCAGTGTTGTCATGTGGACATTACTCTGCTGATATAAACGCAAATGGTCTAGCAGATCTCCTACATAGTCATTGATGTGGTCAATACTGCCATTTAGGAAACCCAGCGGATTATTGATCTCATGGGCAACTCCAGCAACCAGATTTCCCAAAGAGACCATCTTTTCACTTTGGATA
>DATNRH010000145.1 GCA_036703605.1 Candidatus Obscuribacterales bacterium
GCGCTCCAATGGGGCGGCACTGGCCTCATGTCCTTCCAAGATGTTGCCCACCGCGCTTTCAAGTCTGGTCAAGATCCCACTGGTCTCGGTCGCTGGGTCTGGACCCAATACAGAGGGGTCAATGGAATCTCCACCCGAGTGATCAGTGCTTACTGCCCCAACAAGGGGTCCCTGGGCGCCACCACTGTTTACACCCAACATCTGATGTACTACATGCGGCAGGGGCAACCCAACACTGACCCCTTTGACCAGTTCTGGCAGGACCTCAAGGCTGCCCTACAACAATGGTTTGAGGCAGGCGACCAGCTCATTGTGTCTGGAGACTTCAACCTGGACGTTTCTTCCAATTTTGTGACCCAGTTCTTTGCCCATTTTGGTATGCAAAATCTCATCTTTGAACTTCATGACAAGACCACAGCCCCTGAGACCTACTTCCGAAACCAACAGCGAGTCAGTGTAGATGCCATCTTTGCCACTGCTACATTAACAGCCAAGGCTGCAGGCTACCTGGACTATGATGATTTCCCTGGAGACCACAGGGCCCTCTGGATTGACTTCACCTACCAGTCTTTCTTTGGACATGAATCCCCACCCATTACTAGACCTTCTGCCAGACGCCTGATACTGCGCGACGACCGGGTTGTTGCCAGGTACCTTGATCTCTACGAACAAAAACTCAAAGAACACCACCTGCAGGCCCGACAGTTCTCCCTGGAGGCCTCCATCACTGGTCCTCTGACTCCCACCCAAGCCCTGGAAGCCAATACTATCAAAAACCTGGTCACTCAAAGTATGCTGTACGCTGAGCGCCGATGCCGGAAATTACGAATGGGGACAGTGCAATATTCCCTGGCAGTTGACAAACCCAGAAAAGAAGTAACCTTTTGGAATCTTGCTATCCACCGACGTCAAGGTGGCCGAGTCCATGGGCGATACTATGACAAGGTAAAGCACAAGGCTGGCCTAGACCACATCTATACACGCGCTTTGACTCTCCCTGAGCTCCTCCAACACCGAACAGAAGCCTGGTCCCGATATAACCAAGCCAAGAAACATGATATGGACTCCCGTCTCAAATTCATTGATACTTTTGACCCTAAACGTAAGAAACAGGTGCTCAGGCACATGCAGCAACGCCAACAGGGCCAAGCAGTGAGACGTATTCTTGGAAAGCTAGGTACAGGCAGTGTCTCTATGGTCCTCCATGAAGATGCCCAGGGACACACTGTGGAATGTGCTACCAAAGACTCCATTGAACAGGCCTGCTGCTCCACAAATGAACTCAAATACCGCCAATCTGAAGACACACCCTTCATGACTCCTCCCCTCCAGCCCCTTCTTGGGTACCTAGGAGACCAAGATGTGGTACAGCAGATCCTGGCTGGCACATTTGAACCTCCTCCAGGCCTTGACCAGTACACTTTGAAATTCATCCATCACCTTCAAATGCCAGAGGCCATCAAAGCCCAACCTCGATGCCCCTCTTATATCTCCACTGAACAACATATCAATGACTGGAAGAAAGCCCGCGAACGCACCTCTGCTGGCATATCTGGCATCCACTTTGGAATGTATAAGGCTCACTTGAAAAGGCCCCACCTAGCTGAGCTAGACGCCTCCCTACGAAATGTAGCCTACACTGCAGGCTTTACTTATGATGATGACAAGTTTGGAATCAATGTTGAACTCTTAAAACGCAAGCATGACCTTCGAGTCTCCAAACTACGCACCATCTTGCTCCTGGAGGCTGCTGCCAACATGAACTACAAATATATGGGCAAGTCCATGATGTGGAATGCTGAAAGAGCTGGCGCCCTAGCAGCTGAAAACTATGGGGGCCGTAAGAAACACAGAGCTGCTGAAGTAAGCCTCAACCAAAGGCTGTGCAGTGACCTCTTCCGCCAAAAGCGCAAGGCCGGCATCATCTGTTCTAACGATGCCAAGGGCTGTTTCGATCGCATTGTCCATTCAGTTGCCAACATCTGCTTCCAAAGATTGGGCCTCCATGCCAACCCAGTCAGGTCAATGCTGGTGGCCATCCAAGAGATGACTCACCATGTGCGCACTGCCTTCGGCGACTCTGAGATTACCTACGGAAATGACCCCTACCAACCCCCACTCCAAGGTTTACTCCAGGGAAATGGCGCAGCTGGCCCTGGCTGGACTGCCATCTGCTCCCCCCTAATTGAAATGATGAGAGAGCTTGGTCTCGGCTACCAATCCTGGACAGCCATCCGACAAGAAGCTATCAAGATTGTCCTGTTTGGCTTTGTGGATGACAATGATTTGGTTCACTCAGCAGCTGACAACACCACCCCTTGTGAAGACTTGATCCATCCTATGCAACAAGGCCTTTCTCACTGGCATGGAGCAATCCGGGCATCTGGTGGTGACTTGGCCCCTGAAAAGAGTTACTGCTACATGATTGACTTCAAATGGTCCAAGGACCACTGGGCTTACCGATCCAAAGATGACCTTCCTGGTGCCCTTCACTTCAAGGACTCAGCTGGCAACATTACCCACACTGTTGAACGCCTGGAGGTTCATGAAGCCCGCGAAGCTTTGGGGGTCCAAGTTCGACATGACGGCCATGATGATGATGAAGTCCAATACCTGATCAAAAAAGCCAAGCAATGGCATGACGCCATCCGTTCGAACCATATCTCCCGAGAAGATGCCTGGTATGCCTTGAATAGCACCATCATGAAAACCATCCAATACCCACTGGCCTGCACTACAATGACACAAGAACAGTCCACACAAATCATGGTCCCCATCTTGAAAGCTGGTCTCAACAAGGCTGGGGTTCAGCGCAATCTTCCCCGCCGCCTCGTCTATGGCTCCCTAAAGGTCCAAGGCCTCAACCTCCAGTCCCCTTGGACTCTGCAACTGATCCAACACTTACATCAGATCCTGCGTCACGGATGCCGACCCAAACACCCCACAGGCATGCTACTGAGAGACAGTATGGAATCTCTAGCCCTGGAGCTAGGTACTGCACAACCTTTCTGGGAAGCCAACTATGATGCCTATGAACCCCTCGGTACCTCCTGCTGGATGAAATCAACCTGGCAGGACTTACACACCACCCCCTTGCGACTGACTGGGCCTCTCCCCTCACTGGCTCCCTTAGCCAGGACTCATGACACATACATTATGGATAGCATTGTTGCTCTTGGCCATTATGACGCTGAAGACCTCCACTTGATCAATGAATGCCGCTACTACCTCCAAGCCATCACTCTGTCCAACATTACCAATGCTGCTGGCACCCACATCACCGGCCTGGCCTGGCAAGGCATGCGTCCCCCCACCATGCCCCACACCAACTATGACTGGGCCAGAACTGTGCGCCCCTCACGCCAACACATTGCCATCTGGCAAGCAGCCC
>DATNRH010000146.1 GCA_036703605.1 Candidatus Obscuribacterales bacterium
CGGGGTTAGAACGACGATACATGGCACGGATGGGTGCAAGGGTTTTACGGCTTTTCGATGGATCTCTTTGCACTTTAGCAGAGGGCGATCCTGTTTGAGCATCTGCCTTACAGTTTGTTGCTCTTTTTTCAGCAAGCCCTACTTATGCAAAACTCGCGTCATGTTTCTTTACTAACCAGTGGACAAGATCAAGTCCTAACCATTCCCCATGAACTCGCCCTATCGGGTACAGAGGTTTTGTTACGCAAAGAAGGTCATCGATTAATCATTGAACTCATTCCTTCTAACTCGCTACTTTCGTTGCTGACTACGTTGCAAGACATTACGGATGATTTCCCTGATATGGATAAGGGGCTACTCCCCCTTGATGACATCACATTTTAGTGCCACCCAATGACTTATTAGTACCTGCTTGATACCAACATCCTGTCAGATTTGGTCAGACATCCTCAAGGTCAAATCTTCCAGCATATTGTAGATGTCGGGGAAGATAGCGTTTGTACTAGCATCATTGTGGCATGTGAACTACGGTTTGGAGTGGTTAAGAGTGGTTCCTCCCGTTTAGCACAGCAACTAGAACGCATCCTTGAAGTTTTGACAGTTTTGCCGTTGGAATCACCTGTAGATGAGCACTATGCTTCAACTCGTGCAAATTTGGAGCAGGCAGGAACCCCGATTGGTCCGAATGATTTACTGATTGCTGCTCATTCCCTAGCTCTTGACCTGACTCTTGTTACAGCAAATACCCGTGAATTTGAGCGTGTGCCTGCCTTGAAGTTAGATAATTGGTTGCTTTGAAAATACAAGATTTGACCTAGGATGTCTTAGTTCCAACGAAGAGAAAACTCGGAAGCGGCGCAGGGTAGCACTGCGTTGGTGCGGACTGTACAGAGGTTATCGGTAGACGCTCAAGAATATCTGCCGCCGCACAACTTCGACGTTAGACAACTTCTGCAATACTTGCTTGAGCACAACATGGTTCTCAACCGCGCAACATAACTCATGCAACTGTGACGCCTGCTCCTGAGGGCGCGATCTATCTCACGGCTCAAGGGCGATCGCCCATGGTTATCTCCAGCTTAGAATTAATTCTCGCCTTCAGGAATCTCTGGCTCGGTAGCATCATCCAGCACCGGATCATCCGTTGGTTCACCCGACTCCGGATCGCTCCCCTGCTCCTCAAGCTGCTTCCAATCATCCAACGGACGGCTGACCGCATCTTCAAAACTCGGCGTCACCAGCAAAACATCTAGCGTCTCCAGCCCCTCGGGGGCATTGTCTGGTAGATCGCGATGGGCATAGAGGGCGCTGCGGTTGAAATCATAGCCTCCCACCGTCAGCGATCGCTCCTCTTCCTCACCCTCAACCGTCAGGTTAATTACCGCCAGCGGTTGATGAAAACTAAACACCTCCCAATCCGCCGCCGGCACCGATAGGGTGCGATCGCTTTCCCCTGACACCAGCAGGTTGAGTAAAAAGGCAATCGAGGCATCATTGGCCGGCATCTGCTCCGGCTCCAGCATTTGCCACCGCCCCTGATCATCGCGCTCAAACCGCAGGGTGCGCAGTTGGGTGGTGAGGGTGAAGGCTTGAATGTCCTGTTCTTCAAAGGTAAATAGAGGTTCCACACCCTCTGCCTGGGACGCTGACTCGGGCGATCGCTGGGTTTCTAGCATGACTACCCCCGCGCCTAAGATTACAGCGATCGCCACCAACCAAAGCGTAGCTGACTTGAATTTCATACCGATCATCCTCCTCAAAGCTGTCATCGCGAGACAGGTCGAACTATCCTAGCGAGAATTGGGGACGATCGCTTGTTTTCGCTCCAGCATCAAAACCTATGACGTTTCACCTCATGTCTCCATCAAAAACCTGATCTTCAAAAAACGTTGCACAGTCACCAGCAGAAACGCCAATTTTGTAGCAAAGCCTATCCTAAGGTAGTGCCGAAGCAGTTTTTAAGGCACTATGATCTATGGCTGTAGGCGATCGCACCGTAGGTTGACGTTATGACACCAGATTTTGCATCTACGAACCCAGGCTCTCATGCAACCCCTGCCTGGCACACGCTGGATCTGGAGCACGCACTTGCACGCTTAGAAAGTGATCGCTATCAAGGACTAACTCATGCTGAAGTAAAAGCGCGGCAGAAGGTCTATGGGCTTAATGAGTTAGAAGAACGGGGTGGGCGCAGCACCTTCAGAATTTTGCTGGATCAGTTCACCAACATCATGCTGTTGATGTTGATGGCGGTGGCCGTCGTCTCTGCCATTTTAGATATTCGCAATGACAACTTTCCTAAGGATGCGATCGCTATTTTCCTGATCGTCGTCCTCAATGGCATTCTGGGCTACCTGCAAGAGAGTCGTGCAGAAAAGGCCCTGGCCGCCCTCAAGCAATTATCAGCGCCCACCGTACGAGTTTTGCGAGATGGCAAGGTGAGTGACGTAGAGGCGAAGTATCTGGTGCCGGGAGACATCATGCTGCTCGACGCCGGACGACAGATTTCAGCCGATGGGCTGTTGCTGGAGGCGAGCAATCTCCAAGTGCGGGAGTCGTCGCTCACGGGAGAAGCGGAAGCGGTGATGAAGCAAACCACCCAGCCGCTAGATGCAGAAGCCTCCCTGGGCGATCGCACCAATATGGTCTTTCAGGGCACAGAAGTGATCAACGGTCGTGGCACTGTGTTGATCACCAGCACCGGGATGAAAACGGAGCTAGGACGCATTGCCACCATGCTGCAGGATGTGGAGGCGGATCCCACACCGCTGCAACTGCGCATGACCCAGCTCGGTAATGTGTTGGTGGGTAGCTCCTTGGTTCTCGTAGCGATCGTCGTCATAGGCGGGGTGCTCTATGCCGGGCGGGATGCGTTTGAAGATCTGCTAGAAGTATCTCTGAGTATGGCTGTAGCCGTCGTCCCAGAGGGGCTGCCCGCCGTGATTACCGTCACCCTCGCCCTCGGCACCCAGCGGATGGTGAAACGCCATGCCCTCATTCGTAAACTACCCGCCGTGGAAACCTTGGGTTCTGTAACCACCATCTGTTCGGATAAAACCGGCACCCTCACCCAAAACAAAATGGTGGTGCAGCAAGTGGAATTGATGGGGGAGTCGGGCTCCATCGAACTCACCGTCACCGGCGAGGGGTATGAACCCATCGGGGAATGCCGAGAGGGGGATAGGGCGATCGCTCCCCAGGATTTCCCAGCCCTCCAAGCCCTGATGGCTGCCTGTGTGCTGTGCAATGATGCGATCCTGCAAAAACAGAGCGGGGTCTGGAGTATTTTGGGCGATCCGACAGAAGGAGCCCTGCTCACCCTAGCGGGCAAGATCCAGTTTGAACAATCTACATGGACGGAACAGTTTCCCCGCCAAGTAGAATTTCCGTTCACCTCCGAGCGGAAACGCATGAGCGTTGTGGTGCCCACCCAGGGGCGTTATGGCAACCGGGATGTTCCCCATCTATCCACGATGCTGAATACCGATTGCTCCTCGGTTTTATTCTGTAAGGGATCACCAGAACTCGTTCTGGACCAATGTGCTCAGGTGCAGCTAGGCGATCGCCCTCAGCCGCTCACAGCAGAGCTACGGCAGCATATCCTCGATCAAAATAATCAACTAGCCGGCCGAGGGCTGCGGGTGTTGGGGTTTGCCTATCGCCCTCTAGACGACATACCGCCAGAGCGATCGGAGCAAGCTGCCGAACAATCCTTAATCTGGCTTGGTCTGGTGGGGATGCTGGATGCGCCCCGTCCGGAGGTGCGGGAGGCGGTGAAGCGCTGCCGGCAAGCGGGTATTCGGCCGATTATGATTACCGGCGATCATCAACTGACTGCCAGGGCGATCGCTGAGGACTTAGGCATTGCCGAACCGGGTACCTTGGTATTGACCGGGCGCGAACTCGAACATCTAGATACCCAAGAGCTAGAAGCCCATGTCAAGCGAGTCAGTGTCTATGCCAGGGTGTCTCCCGAACATAAGCTGCGGATTGTTCGCGCCCTCCAGCGTCAAGGCAAAATTGTAGCGATGACCGGCGATGGTGTTAACGATGCCCCGGCGCTCAAGCAGGCCAATATCGGCATCGCCATGGGCATCACTGGCACAGATGTCAGCAAAGAAGCTAGCGATATGGTGTTGCTGGATGACAACTTTGCCAGCATCGTAGCGGCGACGGAAGAGGGGCGAGTAGTCTATTCCAATATCCGTCGCTTTGTGAAGTACGTCTTGGGCTCCAATATTGGCGAGGTATTGACGATCGCTGCCTCACCCATCCTGGTGCCTGGGGGCGGTGTGCCGCTGATTCCTCTACAAATTCTTTGGATGAATCTTGTCACCGATGGCTTGCCGGCCCTGGCCCTGGCCGTAGAGCCTGCCGAACCGAATGTGATGCAGCGTCCACCCCACGACCCCCAAGAGAACATTTTTGCTCGGGGTCTCGGCAGCTACATGCTGCGCATTGGAGTAGTGTTCGCCATCATTACCATTACGCTGATGGTCTTTTCCTTTAACTTCACCATGCGCGAAGGGCATCCTGATCGATGGAAAACCATGGTGTTTACTATGCTCTGCCTTTCACAAATGGGGCATGCGATCGCTGTTCGGTCTAGCTCTCGTCTGACCATTGAGATGAATCCCTTTTCCAATGTGTATGTATGGGGTGCTGTCTTGGTGACGACAGTGCTGCAACTGATGCTGATCTATGTTGAACCCCTGCGCCTATTTTTTGGCACCCAAGTGTTGAATGCAACGGAACTAGCGATATGCTTCGGATTTAGCACCCTCTTATTTGTCTGGGTTGAACTCGAAAAACTGTTCATTCGATGGTATCGCTCGGGTAAGGGCTAATCGGCGATCGCTCATGTATTTGAAATCTTTGCACCTCCGCCATTTTCGTAACTACCACGACCAAGCGGTGATGTTCCAAGCGCCCAAAACTATCTTGGTGGGCGACAATGCCCAGGGAAAATCCAATCTACTAGAGGCGGTAGAACTTCTGGCAACCTTGCGATCGCACCGAGCCAGCCGCGATCGGGACTTGGTGCAGGATGATCAAGCCAGTGGTTCCATCACCGCCACCCTCGATCGAGACACCGGCCCGGTCGATCTATCTATTCTCGTGCGCAGCAGCGGTCGCCGCACCCTGCGCCATAATGGCCAGCCCCTGCGCCGCCAGGTTGATTTTCTGGGCGTGATGAATGCCGTCCAGTTTTCCAGCTTAGACCTAGAACTGGTGCGCGGTGGGCCGGGTCTACGGCGCGATTGGCTAGATGTGCTCCTCACCCAGCTCGAACCCATCTACGCCCATCTGCTCCAGCAATATAACGCCACCCTCCGTCAGCGCAATGCCCTGCTGCGCCAAGTCCATGGCGGTCTCGCTGCCGATCCAACCCAACTGGCCATTTGGGACAGCCAGTTGGCCACCATCGGCACCCATGTCATCCGCCGTCGGGCCCGGGCCATTCAACGCATTGCGCCCATTGCCGCCCAGTGGCACCACGCCATCAGCGATCGCACCGAAACCTTGGATATGCGCTACGCCTCCAATGTCTCCCTCGCCCAGGATGATCCCACCGCCATTCAGCAAGCCTTTTTAGATCAAATCCAGCAGCGGGCGATCGCTGAACAGCACCAAGGCACCAGCCTCGTGGGTCCTCACCGAGACGATGTAGACTTTCGCATCAACCGCACCCCAGCCCGCCAGTATGGCTCCCAAGGACAACAGCGCACTCTAGTCCTATCGATTAAACTAGCGGAACTGAAACTTATTGAAATGGTGATCGGTGAACCGCCGCTGTTGCTCCTAGACGATGTGTTGGCAGAGCTAGATCTCACCCGTCAGAACAAACTGCTGGAGACCATTCAAGATCGCTTTCAAACTCTGATCACCACCACCCACCTCAGTGCTTTCGATGCCCAGTGGCTGCGATCGTCCCATGTCTTGACCGTGCAATCCGGCAGTATTAAAACCTAGACAGGTCTAGCCTCCGTCAAAAATTGCACCGAGATCAAGATATGGTACTTAGAAACAACCGGGGCACCATGCCCTACCGAATTCCCTAAATGGTATGAAGATTCATTACGATGCTGAGGTGGATGTGTTGAGTATCATCTTTATCGATACGACGGTGATCACCAAGTATTTCGAAAAGGGGATCGCGGTGGACTATGCAGAGGATGGGCAACTGGCCGGGATTGAGGTTTTGGCAGCAACCAAGCAGTTTGGCGGCAAATCTACCCTACAGCAAGTCGTGATTGAGGGTCTGGGTCTGGCTTCGTCAGGGTTCTAGGCAGAATTCTAGGCAGAATAGGTCTCCGGGTTTGGATGCTCAACCTGAGAAAGGTGGCTTGAGGTTCGATGGTAGGCGATCGCCTGCCTTGTTTTATGACTCGTGAGTTTCACCCTGTATCCAAGTCCTTGCCCTGTCCACCTCCTTCTGTTCCTTCCGTCCTGAACCCCGAGGCTACCTCCATCGTTAATTTGTCCACCTACCGCATCGGTTCTTTTCAGCGGGGGCGACCTAGTTGGGTGGTGATGCTGTGGTGGCTCGTGCAAGCGATCGCCTTTCCCTTGACGCCCCATCCCTGCAATGGTCTACGAGTAGCACTGCTGCGATTGTTCGGAGCCCGCCTAGGACAAGGGGTTGTGATTCGCCCCACCGCTCGAATTACCTTTCCCTGGCGAGTGGCCATCGGCGACCATAGCTGGATTGGCGACCACGTGGTGCTCTACAGTCTGGCTCCTATCCACATTGGCTGCCACTGCGTGATTTCCCAACGTAGTTATCTATGCACTGGCAGTCACGATGTCGCATCGCCCCAGTTTGATCTACAAACAGCGCCGATTACGGTCGGCAACGGCGCATGGGTGGCTACCGATTGCTTCATCGCTGCCGGGGTCACTATTGGCGCAAATGCTGTGGTCGGCGTTCGCAGCACCGTCCTCAGCTCGTTACCCAATCAATGGATTTGCTGGGGTACTCCCTGCCGTCCCCACCATCCCCGCCTCATGCAGTCTCAGGACAACCCTGGCCAAGCTCACTAGGTAGACTCAGGCTGTGTGATGAATCGTAGGGTGCTGTTAGGCGAAGCCGTAACGCACCGTCTAGGGTGAGTGATTGAATCGTAGTGCTATGAATATGAAGCGAAGCCATAATGCACCGTCTAAGGTCTACCCAGACCAGCCGCCTCAGGTTTGGATACTCCCCGAAAGATACGGGGATTCTCGCTTCATCGGCAATCCAACGACTTGACCCTCTGCGAGCTTCGTCAGACCTGCAACTAGAAGCTAAAAAAAATGGTGAGATTCCATCATTAGGACGAATGTGGGCTAGTCTGCAAGGGTTGACTCGAAGGACATGGTCATGGATAAGCACATTCAGGTGTTGCCTGATAAGGGCGCGATTATACAAACGGCACTGCAACTCATCCTAGAGCGGGCCCAGACAGCGATCGCCCTGCGAGGACGGTTCACCATCGCTCTAGCCGGTGGCGGGACGCCCAAGCCGCTCTATGAAGCCCTGGCCCAGCAGTCGCTGCCCTGGGACAAAATTTGGATCTTTTGGGGAGACGAACGCTACGTGCCGCCCACCCATCCCGACAGCAACGAAGGTATGGCCCGCCAAGCCTGGCTCAACCATGTGCCTATCCCCGCCGAGCAAATCGTGCCGATGCCAACGGATGCCGATGATCCAGCGATCGCTGCCCAGCATCATAATCAGCAACTCCTAGATATCTTCCAACCCCCAGCCGGCACCATGCCATCCCTCGATGTAATTTTGCTCGGCATAGGCGACGATGGTCATACCGCCTCCCTGTTTCCCCATACCGCTGCGCTTACCGTGAGCGATCGCCTGGTGACCGTGGGCAACAAAGATGGTCAGCCACGGATTACCTTCACCGCTCCCTTCATCAATCAAGCCGCTACAGTCCTCTTTTTGGTAACAGGTGCAAGCAAGCAAGCGGCCTTAACCGAAATCTTCTCTGACACGGGCGATGATGCCGCCTATCCCGCTCGTTTGATTCGTCCCCAGGGCGAACTTTGGTGGCTCTTAGACACAGCAGCGGCCCAAGACGTCCCTGCGTTGCTGTAGTGTCTATGGTTGTTAGAAAACGCAAAACAACCCCTAAGTTGCCGCTATGTCCCGGTCGTTCTGAACGTTTTTTACAATTTACTGGCCCAGTTGTTCCGGTTTCAGACTAAGATTTGCTAGATTCGGGATAGTTAAGCGTCCTCAGCTCAGGAAATGTGGCGATCGCCCCTTGTTCCTAATGCGGGGGGCACCCTGGAGCAGCACGTCTAAGTTAGCGTAGGTCCATAGACTCGGAGCACCCATGCGCGATACCCCCGAACAGCGTGACGTTTCAAGATCGTAACGGAAAGGAACCTTGCATGATTGTTTGTCCTAACTGTAACCATCAAAACCCTGACGGCGCAGTCCAGTGTGAGGCCTGTTATACGCCCCTGCCTGAGATGGCAAGCTGTCCGAGTTGTGGTGCATCTGTTCAAGCTGATGCGAGTTTTTGCGGACAGTGTGGATTTGACTTGCGGGCCGGTACAGCACCGGTCAACGAGGCCGCCATCCCTCCAACTATCACGCCAGGACTTGGACTCCCTGATCCCCCCAGTACACCTGATGAGATGTCTTTTGCGCCGGTGAATCTGGAACCCCTTGTAGAACCAGAACCCTTAGTGGAAGGTCTGGGTATTGCCGCTGAGTCTAGCCCAGCGATGACGCCTAGCGGCGAAGAGACGCCAGCCCCTACTCCGGCCCCTCCCCCAGTGGAGGCTCCCGCGCCGCCCCCTAGTCCCACACCGGCCAACGCACCCGCCATCGGTTCAACCCAGCTCCAAGTTCAAACAGCTCGGCTCTTCCATGTACAAACCAACACCACCCTAGAGCTACCCCCAGGGCTCACCGTGGTTCACATTGGTAAGCCCAATGATCGAGTGCCACCGGATATTGACGTAGCCGGATTTCCCAACTCGGAGATTGTGTCACGGATTCATGCAGATATTCGTATTGAGGGAGATGTCCATTACATTGAAGATGTAGGGAGCTCCAATGGAACTTACATTAACAACACGCCGCTCCCAGCCGGAAATCGTCATCGGCTTCGTCCGGGCGATCGCATTGCTCTTGGAAAAGGAGATCAAGTGACGTTCCTCTTTCAAATTGCCTAGCATTCACTATTCGTTCTTCCCTGTTTAGCGTTCATCGTGACAGTGTGATTACTCTTTTTCTCCTGCAACCTCTTAAACAAATCCCGGCTCAAATCTGGACCTTTGAAAATGAGTCGGTGATTCGCATTGGCCGCTCTACGGACAACCATGTAGTGCTGTACAGCGCTGTGGTTTCCCGTCATCATGTAGAACTTCGTCGCACGGGCGATAACTGGGAGATTGTCAATCTAGGCACGAATGGCACGTACCTCGATGGCAAACGCATTACTCAGGTGCCCGCTGTAGACGGGGCCATTATTCGGCTGGCGCGGTCGGGGCCGAATATTCAAATTCGCATGGGGACAGAGGCCCTTAACACCGTCCCCGATGTATCCAGCGATCGCCCCCTAGGTGATGATCCCCTAGACGATCAGCTAACGGATGCTGAAACCCGAGAGACCACCGGCGGCATGGTGAACCTATCCTCCGTAGACGACGACGAGGAAATGGGGATCCGAGGGCGATCGCGCCGAGGCACCATCCCGGTTCCGCCTCATCTACAGCTCACCCCGGATGCCCCCACCGTCATCCAAAGTTTTGAAAAAGATCCTATGGCGGCGTCTACCGTGGCGGCTACGCGTCTTAGGCATCCTCTCACAGATATCCCTTCTCCCGGTATCGCTAACACCACGTCAGCCGAAGAGCCTACCCATGTCATCCACACCGTCGATACCTATCAAATGACCCAAGTGCTAGGGCAGGGTGATGTGGGCATCACCTATCTCGCCTGGCAGAAGGGACAGTATTTTGCAGTCAAAACCCTCAATGCTGATTGGATTGGCAACGTCAAGGCTAATGCTGCCTTGGAGTATGAAGGCGAGATCCTTCACCAGCTTGATCATCCCCAATTACCCCGCTGGGTCAACTATTTTTCCATCGGCATTCAGCCCTACCTCGTGATGCAACTGATGCCCGGCGACAAGCTGTCCCAATGCATTAGCTCCCACGGGCCAGTGTCTCTTGCCCAAGCGATCGCTTGGATCCTAGAGGTTTGTGATGTGCTGTCCTACCTCCATCAGTTCACGCCGCCGATCCTGCATCGGGGCATTCGTCCCAGCAGCCTGATTCGACCTCCCCAAGGCAAGCTTGCCCTCGTTGATTTTGGCATGGTCAAAACCCTAGCTCTAGGGCAAAGTATTCCTGCAGGGCGAACTGCCTACACCGCTCCTGAGCAGCTTGATATGGGGGCTACACCAGCGGTTGATCTCTATGCCCTAGGGCCCAGCCTAGCCTATTTGGTGACCGGACATAACCCGGTCTCGTTTTATGGCGATCGCGATCAGGGCTATCGTTTCTATGCCGATGCAGTACCCGGTCTCCATCCTGAACTAGCCTCTGTGCTAGATAAATTAACCGATCCCAATCCCGATGCTCGCTATCAGTCGGCCCATGACTTGGCCAACGACCTGCGGGCACTACCGGTTGTTTAAGACCCTTATGGCGGGAGTCCCCCAGATCTCTCATCACCACCTATTTCTCATCACCCAATGAGACAAAAACCAGGTTTACCATAGGACTAACCCATGGCTAAAGGCGACCAGATTTATGTCATGCGTCCCTTGGGCAAAATGCAAGGGGTCTATGAGCATCACGGTATTGACTGCGGAGATGGCAGTGTTATTCACTATCGCAAGCCGGAGCAGGAGCCCGCGATCATTAGCCACACGTCCATGGCCTCGTTTTCCCTCGGCGATCGCATCTACATCAAACGCTATCAAACCTCATTTATTGCCGATGATGTGGTGGAACGGGCTAAAAGCCGCCTCGGGGAGCAACAGTACGACCTGTTGACCAATAATTGCGAACATTTTGCCACTTGGTGTAAGACAGGGCAACGGGACAGTGCCCAACTGCGCCAGTTTGGGTTAGGATTTGCTGGCTTTAGTTCCAGGGAGTCCCATCAACTGGTGGAAGAAGCCACTGTCAGTACCCCTGAACAAGCCATACCCTTGGTTCAGCAAGCTTTGAATAACGTCGCCATCGCCCGGGCTCCCCTGCAAGCTCGCTATGATCGAGCGATCGCTGACATGCAAACCTGGCATCGGGTGGCCCAACTGGCCCTCCGCCAAGGCAAAGAGACCGTGGCCCGTGCC
This sequence comes from Candidatus Obscuribacterales bacterium, assembly GCA_036703605.1. NCBI lineage: Bacteria > Bacillati > Candidatus Melainabacteria > Candidatus Obscuribacterales > Candidatus Obscuribacterales bacterium. The sequence continues at coordinate 11,316 of DATNRH010000146.1, forward strand.
GCCTTAGAACGTAAAGTCGCTAGCAAGAAACTACTGCCTGACCTCCAAGCCCAACTGCGCACCTTGGATGACCTGCAGCGCGACCTGCAGAAAAAGCTGCAGCAGGTGCAGGCACGGTAGTCCCAGGCGATCGCCCCAGAGTGGAATAAGAATTTTAAAGTCAGGTGGGTCAAAATCCGGGTTCAAGAGTAGGCTACGGATGTTCTAAACGTAAACAATTTGTTTGAAATTCGACTATTTTTAGAGAGGCGATCCATGGAGTATGGGCTCAAGGAGACATCTGTAGAGGGTAGCTGTCGTCGGCATCGTTCACGTCGCCCCTCATGGTAACCAGACCTAGTCCCCTTGGCAAAACCAAAGGATTCTGGGCGTCTGATAGGCTGTTGTAGTGATTCCAGTCCCTTGATTTAAGTATTGCAGTAGCTACTATGGATATTTTCAACGTGCGTCAACTGGGAACGAGAGTCAGCTTACCCCCGGTGCTTCTGTCCTCAGCACGACGAGGGCAACCCTGCCAGCGCTTCTCCAACCGTTCACAACCGGATTCACGTCAAGGCTTAGGACTGGGATGCCGCCTAGGGTTCTGGATCGGGTTGCTGGGTTTGTCTGGGCTCTATGCTGCACCAGGCTTTGCCCAAGCTCCAACTTTAAGGCTGCAGGATGAGGTAACGCCGCAAGGGTCATCCAACCTCATCAGCCAAGCCCTCGTATTGCGTCGAGGTTCATCCGGAGCCCCTGTAGAACGTCTCCAGCGCGCCCTCCAGGATCTAGGCTACTACGATGGCCCGATCACAGGCTTTTTTGGCGCTCTCACGGAAACAGCGGTACGGCAGTTTCAATCAGATTCTGGGTTGCCTGCGGATGGCATTGTCGGTGCATCGACGGAGACAGCCCTATTTGGCACTCCTGTTGCTCCAGCCTCCACTGCACCAGCCAGCACATCTGGCTTGCTCCGACGCGGCAGTACCGGCGCACAGGTCGTTGCTTTGCAGGAACGTCTAGCAGAGTTGGGCTACTACACAGGCAGTATTGATGGAGACTTTGGTGCTGGCACTGACACGGCGCTACGAGCGTTCCAATCCCGTAATAACCTAACGGTGGACGGCATCGTGGGCCCGGGTACAGAGTCAGCCTTGCGTAGTTCCTCTGCTGTAGCAGCCGCAGCGCCGACTCCGACACCTGCCCCAACACCTGCTCCAACCACTCCACCGGCCAGAGTGCCCGATCCCGATGATGGGATTTTAGAATTTGGTGAATCTGGCTCAGAAGTGCTGACCCTCCAAACCCTGCTTCAGTCTCTCGGGTTTTACCAGGGAGGACTAGACGGAATCTACGGCCCCGGTACTCGGGATGCCGTCACGGCCTTTCAACGGTCTCAGGCCCTGACGCCAGATGGGGTAGCCGGGGCCCAAACCCGCGCTCGGCTCGACCAAGTTGCCGCTACCCCGCCGGCAACGCCACCGGCAACGCCACCGGCAACCCCACCGGTTGTTAGTGTGCCGCCACCTGTAACCCCAGCCCCAACAACCCCAGCCCCCACAACCCCAGCTCCCGCCGCAGACACAGTGGGACGATTTAGCGTGCTGGAACTGCAGCGACGACTTGCCGATCGCGGCTTGTATACGGGGCCCATCGATGGAGTCTTAGGCCCAGCGACCCGCACTGCTATCCAGGCAGCTCAACGGGCGTACAATCTCAATGAGTCTGATATTCTCCAAGGGCAGTTCTAAGGGCGATCGCCATTAACATTCGTGAGCAGATTGCTCAAGCTGTCCCAGATCAAGATAGTCTAGATCGCGGCATGTGGTAGTTCCTTCACCCACTCTCATCGCCCTGCATATCTAGCAGGAATCGCGATCGCTCTGGTTTAGGTTTGAATGCCAGGAGACGAGTGCTGGCTGGCATGACAGGGATTGACCACACCCAATCAATATCCATACTGCACCGATCTCGACCTTACTCGACATTATTGATAACGATGGTACATTCTCCAATTAACCCGTCTACAGCCAATCCCATCACAACAGCACCTCCGGCAGACTCCCACGATCGCATCCGCCAGTTTCTCCAAGGGCTCCAGGATCAAATTTGTCAGCGCCTTGAAGCCTTAGATGGCCAAAGCACGTTTCAAGAAGATTCTTGGGAGCGCGAAGAGGGCGGTGGCGGCCGGTCACGGGTGATTCGAGAGGGCCGAGTCTTTGAACAGGGCGGCGTTAACTTTTCGGAAGTCTGGGGCAATACCCTACCACCCTCCATTTTGAATCAGCGTCCTGAAGCTAAGGGTCACAAATTCTACGCCACGGGTACCTCCATGGTGCTGCATCCTCGCAATCCCTACGTGCCGACGGTGCATTTAAACTATCGCTACTTTGAAGCCGGGCCCGTGTGGTGGTTTGGCGGTGGTCTGGATCTTACCCCCTACTACCCCTTTGCAGAAGATGCCACCCACCTGCACCAAACCCTTAAGCAAGCCTGCGATCGCCACCATCCCGACTACTATCCAACCTTTAAGCAGTGGTGCGATGAGTATTTCTACTTGAAGCATCGGAACGAAACTCGGGGCGTCGGCGGCATTTTCTTTGACTACCAAGATGGCCGCCGTCAAGAGCTCTATCAAGGCCCGGATCCCGCTGGCCCCGCTGCTGCCTATAGCCGCAACCTCGGCGACGTTGAACCGCGCAGTTGGGAACAGATCTTCGCCTTTGTGCAAGACTGTGGCAATGCATTTTTGCCTGCCTATGTGCCGATTGTGGAACGCCGTCAGGATACTGAATACAGCGATCGCCAGCGGCAGTTCCAGCTCTACCGTCGCGGGCGCTACGTAGAATTCAACCTCGTCTACGATCGCGGCACCATCTTCGGTCTCCAAACCAATGGTCGCACCGAGTCTATTTTGATGTCTCTACCGCCCCTAGTGCGCTGGGAGTATGACTACAAACCAGAAGCCAACACGCCAGAATCCGAACTCTACGATGTTTTCTTGAAGCCCCAAGACTGGGTTAACTGGCAGTCCTAAGCCTACCGCCGTGCCGAGGGCGATCGCCCTCGGCGGACTGAACGTCTTGTTCAAACGAGGAGGTATGGCTTTGGCATCCTGCCCATGGCCTGGGCGGAATCCTTCGGATCGTGCAAAAATGAGTTAAGCTACTGGGTAATGTGAACCGGCTCTAGTCGCTAGTTTTCTGGTGAACACGATGTCTCATAAGGCATCGGCCGTCATCAATCGCCTTAGACTCGACGATCATAGGGATCTCGTCACGTGGGCGATCGCCCGTTGTCTAGACCTCATTCCTAGGGGCGATCGTTACGGGTCAAGAGCATCTTTCCTAGCACCCTACTCTCAACGCAAGCTGAGCATTCCCATGGAGCAGACAGAACACAAAACCCAAGATGGCCGAACGGTGATTGTGATGGCTCCAACAGGACGATTAGACATCACCACCGCCTGGCAGTTTCGCCTCAAACTCCAAGAATGTATTTCCAGCGTCAGCCCCCATGTTGTGATCAACTTGGGGCAGGTTAACTTTATTGATAGTTCTGGGCTCACATCCCTAGTGGCTGGAATGCGCGACGCAGATAAAAACAAAGGCAGCTTTCGCCTATGTAACGTTCATCCAGAAGCGAAACTCGTCTTTGAAGTGACGATGATGGACTCTGTGTTTGACATCTATGAAACCGAAGAAGATGCCTTGAGTCGCACATCTAGCAACTTGAAGTAGGCCAGGGATGCTTCAACATGGGAGTATGGAACGTCTGACTAGGACGTCAATGTGTTTCAATCCCAAAAGTCTGAATCCCACCCTTGCTCCTATAACCAGAGTCATACAAATCAAACCCTCCAGCGCGTTGCTTGGCAAACGTCCCGCAAAACGGGACAATGGAGTTACGTTGGGATTACGTTAGATGTAGAGTCGAACTGTGAATAACGTCCGCACTGTCTCTGATACGAAGCGTGCTTTTTACACGCTCCACACTCGCCCGATCAACTCGATCTATCGCCGTGTTGTCGAGGAGTTGATGGTTGAAATGCATTTACTATCCGTAAATGCCGATTTCCGCTACGATGCCATTTACGCCTTAGGAACGGTAACCACCTTTGATCGCTTCATGCAGGGCTATCAACCAGAGCATGACCAAACATCTATGTTTGCAGCCCTATGCCAGGCTATTGAGTCTGATCCGCAAACCTATCGCCAAAGCGCCGAGCAGCTTCAGGCAGAAGCCTCGCAGTTTTCTATTGAAGGATTGATCGATAGCCTCAAGGCAGAGGAAAGCAGCGACGATCGCTTAACTGTATCTACCCTACGAGGTGTCGCAGCTTCAGGGTCATTTAAGTACAGCCGCCTGTTTGCCATTGGTCTCTATCGCCTCTTGGAGTTCATCGATCCAGAATTATTGACC
>DATNRH010000147.1 GCA_036703605.1 Candidatus Obscuribacterales bacterium
TCGAGATGAGTCGGACTCTCTCATTCACACCATTCGAGGCGTAGGCTATCGCATGAGTGCTGAAAGCAAACCTTGCTCTCCCGATCCGTAGAGTCTCATCGTCATAGATTCATCATGAAGCAACGTAAGCCATGGCAAAATTTACGATTACGGCTAGTCGCCTGGTATAGCCTGTTAGCAGGGATTTCCATGCTGGTTTCCGATGGGTTTATGTACGTTGAGTTTCGGCGAACCTTACTTGATCAAGTCGATAGTGCCCTAGAGGTAACTGCCATTCAGGCATTGAAAAATATTGATGATGAAGTGGATGTTCTAACCTTTGATCCCCGAGAAGACTCCCCCGTGTTGACATCGTTGCTCGATGAAGCAGGCGTTTCGGTTGACTTGTTAGATCAAAATGGTGTGATTAACCAGCGTTTGGGGGACTCATTAACCTTTCCCTTACAAGCTCAACTGAGTCCTGGATTTAAGACCATTATCAATGCTGATGAACGATGGCGTGTTTACATTCTAGAAATCTTACCTCGGGATAACCGTCCAGCAGGATGGCTGAGAGTTGCCCATTCATTGCAGTCTGTGGACACCACGTTAAGGGATCTGCTGAAGCACCATTTATTTGAAATTCCTTTAATTCTTGGCATGGTTGGGCTGGGCGGCTTATTTTTAGCAAACCGTGCCCTGAAACCCATTGGTCAAATTACCGAAATGGCAGAGCGCGTCAGAATTAGTGGTGATTTGACGCAGCGCATTCGCTATCAGGGGGTTACCGATGAACTAGAACGATTGGCCAATATGTTTGATACCATGCTGGACTCCTTGCAAGCCACGTTTGAACGAGAAAAGCGGTTTACGGCGGACGCATCCCACGAGCTACGGACACCGCTCACGGCTATCAAGGGACGGCTGCATGTGACGCTGAGCCAGCAACGTACAGCAGAAAACTATGCAGAAACCCTGCAAGCTATCGAACAAGAAGTCGATCGCCTGATTCGTCTAAGTAGTGATCTTCTTCTGTTGTCGCAGCTTGAGCAGCATCATCTAGCCTTAAACTTAGAGTTGATCGATCTGAGTGATCTATTGGCCGCGATCGCTGAACAGGTTCAGCCCCTTGCCGAGCTGCACCACCTCAAGTTCTCGACCCATATTGCGTCCAACCTTTATATTCAGGGCAGTCCTGATCATTTGATTCGCCTGTTTCTAAATTTGCTTGATAATGCCATAAAGTATGCCGCCAATGATGGCCAAGTCACCCTAACAGCACTATCAGGCGATCGCTCTATCCAAGTGATGGTCAGTGATACCGGGATAGGTATTCCTCCAGAGCATGTATCCCATCTGTTCGAGCGATTCTATCGAGTGGAAAAGTCTCGCTCACGCGCCATCGGAGGCACTGGATTAGGGCTAGCGATCGCCCAAGAAATTGTCCATCGCCACCATGGAGCGATCGCGATTCAAAGCGGGCTGGGTCATGGTACAACCGTTACTGTCACATTACCCAGTCAATAGATTCAGGCGTGATTCTGCCTTTTGTTCTGAGCAAGAGTAAGAAGTTTCTTACCGTTTTCCTACCGTTCTCTTACAGCTCGCCTCCTAGACTGAGTTGAGTCGGTTGATATGGGTTCCATTGCCTAACTAACGACCCATCAATAGCCGCGTAGTAGAGCAGTTGGAGAATGCATGATGAAATTATTCGCAGTTGGTTCAATTTTTGTCAGTAGCCTGGTTGCTGTTGGCATCGCATCCACCATCCAGGCTCAAAGCAGCGGCTCGTTTACCGGCACCGTAGAGCGTGTTTGGGAAGACGGCTTTCACCTGAATACAGGTGAACGTGTGCTTCGAGTCGATTCGTGGGATCTATGCGGTGACCATACTGCTAGCCATGTGTCTGTGGGCGATCGCCTCACGGTAACTGGGGAATTTGAGCTTCGTGATTTTGATGCATTTTCCATCACAACTAGCGACGGATTAGCTCTTTGCCGCGCATGAGTTCTATCATGCTTGCCCTCTAGGCTAGAGCAAAAACATGTTTAGGGTGTATTCCACAATGACAGGGCTTTCTTACCCGGCATGGTGACTGCCATAGCAGCAATTTTTGATGTGTAACAGATTCGTGATTGATGAAGGAGCGAAATGACATGAAAGATATATTAACGCTAAGCGATGCTTTTGAAGATGAAAGTGTGTCAAGAACCTTGTTCTTTTTCGGTGATGGGGACGGCGACGGTGATGGCGACGGTGATGGCGACGGGGACGGCGACGGCGATGGTGATGGGGACGGTGATGGCGACGGTGGCGACTTCTTTGGAGATAATCGCAACAATGTGATTCGCGGCACCGGACGGTCTGATGATATTCGAGGAGGGGGAGGCAACGATCGCCTATTTGGCCTTGCAGGCGACGATGATATCTTTGGCGACAACGGTAACGATATCTTAGTGGGCGGAGCCGGTGACGACGACCTCTTTGGCGGTAACGGTAACGATATCTTGCGCGGTGGTGACGGCAATGATGATCTGCGCGGCGGAGCTGGAAGAGATACCCTCATTGGCGGTCGTGGTCGCGACACATTTATCCTGGAAAGCAACGGTAATGATATCATCCGCGATTTTCAGGATGGGGTAGATGAACTGGGCATTGGCGGTCGCCTAGAGTTTAACGATCTAGTATTTCGGCAGCGAGGTAACAACACCCTAGTTCTTGCCAATGGGAGCCGCGTTGCAACCATGCTGGGCGTTGATGCAACTTCCATCACACGGGCTGACTTTGATTAAGTCACTCACATAGCTTAGTTTTGCTTAGCGATAATTGGAATTAACTTATCCCTCTTTTGCTAGTTCTAGGCAAGAGAGGGTAAGCCCTGATTCTTGCGTCGGATATCGTGAGCCGCAATGACGAGAATTCATCCGGATGTCCCCATGTGGCAAAAGCGGGATCAGGCAGACATTCACAATCTAAAAGCGGAGACATGGTTATGCAACGGTTATTACTCTTGCTAGTGTTGACATCATTATCTAGCGTAGCAACTGCACGGGCCCTAGAACAGGCTGCTCTCTCAGTGGAGGAGAGCGATCGCAATGTTGATCTGGCGGTTGCAGACGCTTCGTTTCTGGATCAGACCCAGACCATCATGGTTCAGAGTCATGGTGCTATGACCGAACCCACACGACTCATCAGTAGTGGAGATGGGGACGGGGATGGGGACGGGGATGGGGATGGCGACGGAGACGGGGATGGGGACGGAGATGGTGATGGCGACGGTGATGGTGATGGCTGGTACGACGATTAAGATTTCATAAATCCAGGTTGAATGCCGTAACCTCAGTGAAAGGAGCGATCGCATGACTTATTTAGCTTCAGATCATTGCCCTCATCTTGATAAGCCAGCCCTTAAAACGCCAGCATCCTACAATGTCGTGAGTGCTGAGCATGATGCGATCGCTAACCTCATACAGGCAGTGCTTGCCGAGCAGCCGTATTCAGATCAGCCCATTGCTTGCCTAGGGCCAACCTATGTAGGGCTCCGCAAAAGTGGACAGTTGCAACAGGCCTATTGGCGTTATGACACCGACCTAGAGCAGATGGTCGAGGGCGTTGTGGAGCAGGCGATCGCCTCCTTAATCGCCTCCAATTCTTCCAAGACTGACACCCTAGATCACGCCAAAACATCTGGCATTGATGCGATTGAACTCTGTCTGACCCATGACTATCGATGGGTAGCGATCGCAGAGTTTGATCGGGTGTTTGCCAATATCCATCGCGGCATTCGCGGCATCGAAGTGCAATATCAGGATCGCATCTACCGCTACAGCCCCACTCGCATGATTGCGGCTAACCTCAGCTTCCAGAAAGCATTTCAACAGGTGCTCGATCAGGAATCTATTTCAGATCAGACCTTCATTCGCAAAGGCGGACTGATTCAGGCATTCGAAGCCCGCCAGCTTCTGATTCGCCTGACGCCCCAAGTGATGATCACAACCCTGCATCGCGGCAACCGCATCGTTCCCCTAGAAACCCTAAGTGGTGATGTCTTGGCAGATATGACCCGCTGCATGGGGCAATGGATGGTGCGACAGGTGCAAATGAATGGTCGCATGGTCTATAAATACTTTCCCAGCCGAGGGGAAGAATCGGGAGCCAATAACCTGATCCGTCAATTCATGGCGACGCTGTGCCTGATCCGCTATGCGCGCTTTACCCAACAAGACACGCATTGGGCTTTAGCACGCCATAATCTCAACTACAATCTCAAGCAGTTTTATCATGCTGAAGAAACGTTGGGACTAGTAGAATATGACGGCAAAGTAAAGCTGGGGGCGATCGCTCTAGCTGCCCTAGCCATTTTGGAAGCTGGCGGCACAGAAGAGAAAGGAAGCCCATCTCTAACCATACCCTCTCTCTATGCTGACATCTTCTCATCACTTTGCCGCACGATCGACCACCTTTGGCAACCTGATGGATCATTCCGCACCTTTTATAAACCCAGCGATCGCAACGATAATCAAAACTTTTATCCTGGAGAAGCTCTGCTGTTCTGGGCATCCCTATATCAGCGCACCCATGACACCGATTTACTAGAGCGATGTTACACCAGCTTTCACTACTATCGAGCTTGGCATCGACAGCACCGCAACCCGGCCTTTATTCCCTGGCATACCCAAGCCTATGCTCTGCTCTATCAAGAAACGGGCGATCGCCAGTTCCTCGACTGCATCATGGAGATGAATGATTGGCTCTTACCCATGCAGCAATGGGATGGGGTGCGCTATGCCGATGTGCAGGGGCGATTCCATAATCCTAAGCATCCTGAGTATGGCCCACCCCATGCGTCATCAACAGGGGTCTACCTAGAAGGTCTAGTAGATGCCTACCAGCTCGCGGTTCAAACCCAAGATATTCACCGAGCCCAATGCTATCAACAGTCTATCTGGCGAGGGTTACGGAGTATTCGTCAACTGCAATTTCGAGATGAAATCGATCTGTTTTATATATCGAAACCGTCCTTCGTCCATGGTGGCATCCGCACAACGGTGTACGACAATGTGATTCGGGTCGATAACGTGCAGCACTGCCTGATGGCATTGCTAAAACTGATGCAATGCCCCACCTTTTCCCAAGCCACCACTCCTGGCATCATCGACGACACATCAGAGTACTGGAATAGTCCTAGAGATTCTGTCCAGATTACCGTTCAGGATAAGATATCGGGCAGGTCTCCATCGATGGACACCCCCCAAGAAACCCCAAGAAATATTGCTGAAGGTGAAGCGCGATCGCACTTACAGCAGTTCCAGTTGCTCGATGCCACCGTTGATCTACGCCCACTTCTCGTTGAACTTGATGCCAATGCCCACTACTGGCTCCGCGACACGAGCCGTCAAGACCATGTGAACGTGCAGCGTGAAACTAACTCTATTTATCTGCGTAGTGCCGTCAAACCACTCCCTCCTGGTGCAACCAACAGCAACGACGTCCATGAGAGCCGCTGCACTGCCATGGCCAAGCACTTTCCGAAGATATTGGGATGGACAGAGGATTTTGCCGCATCTATCGGTGGCGAGCTAGGGCGAGTGACGGTGGTGCGATTAGCTCCCTATGGTCGAGTCTATCGTCATATTGACCATGGAGACTATTACCGGGTACGCGATCGCTACCATCTTGTGTTAAGGAGCGCGGCAGGAAGTGTTCTTGGTGCGGGAGATGAGTGGGTGCGTATGCAGGAAGGAGAACTGTGGTGGTTCAACAACAAGGCACCCCACGAAGCCTTTAATGAATCCAGCGACTGGCGTGTTCATCTTATCTTTGACGTATTGAGGGGCGATCGCTCTTTAGCATAATGCGTCAGAGATCAGTATATTCTAGAAACAACCGTTAACGTCTCATTAGGCACGAAGGACTTACTTGAGGCGATCGCTTAACCTTCTCCCTCTATTCTTCCACCTAGCGCTGAGTGGCGTGGAGGGCGATCGCTCTGGCTAAACGTGATGCTTGCGGGCAGCGATACGTTTTATCAGAAACCAGGACTTAAGACTTTCCCAACCTGGGAGCACATGATTCATCATCTATCATAGTGAAAGGCAGACGATTCTCCCTTGAACCTACGTTGAGGCTCTATTGATGTTGAGTGTTACCGTTGATGAACTTCTACGCGACCCTTCAAAGTACATGCGTCAAGTAGAAGAAGGTGAAACTTTTATCATCGTTCAAGCAGAGAAGGCGATCGCTGAACTAAGACCCATCTCGTCGAGCAGTAAGCAGCTACGACCTTTCGGCTTATGTGCTGGCAAGTTCACTGTCCCCGACGATTTTGATGCACCTTTGCCAAAAGAGATTTTGAGTGTCTTCGAGGGCACATGAAAATCCTGCTCGATACACACATATTCCTGTGGTTTATCCATCGCCTCGTCGCTCTCCCTACCAAAACCAAAATTGCCCTAGACTCTTGGATTATCTCCAAAAACCTAGGGCTGTGCTATGATGTGGCGTTTACTTATTTAAAGCTTAAGCCACTGGGGCTGCGGTAACTACCTAGACCTGACGCCAAAGCTGACGTAGGGTGCCGGGCAGATAATTATCGACTTCCCGCACTCGTTCAGGAGATAAGCATTCCTTCAGGGTGGTGAAGACCGCCGCGATCGCATCCTCGGGGGCAATGCCCTGGGACAAACCGGCTTCTTGGCCAATGCGGAAGACAAAGCTATCGGGAGAAATGTCTAGGGGAGCACGCACGCGGCT
>DATNRH010000148.1 GCA_036703605.1 Candidatus Obscuribacterales bacterium
CCTGATCATTGAGACTGCCTAGAATGGCGATCGGCACCTCGCAGGCTAGTATCTGAGTTCAGCAGATGGTCTTAACAACTAAGAATCAATGTGAACTACATGGATGATGCTCTGAACCTCTAAGTAAGAAAAAGAGTTACTGTTTCTCTGTCCAGTTTTCACACCCTATTAGATATGCGGGCGCCTTATCGATATGTGGCAGATAAGGAGAGCTTGTGCTTGGCAATGACGTGAGTAGAGCGATTGCCCCCTTGATGTCCCTCTCTTATCCAGGTTGATGCCAGCACTAGGGTGGGGTGAATCATCATTTTTGACGTTAGCGTGGTGGAGATTGAACCACGGAGTTCTACATCGCCCATAATCCCTTCACAACTGCTGGAGGATACACCCATGTCTCTTCATAACTTGGGTACGATAAGCGATCGCACTACCTTTAACAACCGAGTCACGACTTTCATCGATCCACTAGATTCATTACAATTTAGTCTTGCCCGTGCTGGTAACTTAAATATTGGGGTGAGTGGCTTAACCCAAAACGTTAAGCTACAGCTGTTCCGTAGCAGCAGTTCTGGGCTCACCCGTATTGGTTCCTCAAACTATGCCGGTACGAACCCAGAATCCCTTAATTTCAGCGGATTGCAACAGGGACAATATGTTGCACGAATTCAACTTCTTACCCCAGGTCGCACAGCCTACCGAATGCGGCTCTCTCGCCAGTCGCCCAACGATGTGATTGCTGAAGAACGGACATGGAATGCTTTGAATACTAACGCCACGGCCCATCAAGGCACCCTCAACGCAACCAACACATCTGACCTTTTCCGCCTCAACCTTGGTTCGGCAACAGCTCTCAACCTTACCCTAACAGGGCTAAACAACAGTGCAGGGCTGCAATTGTTACAAGACAGTAATAGTAATGGATTTATCGACGCGGGCGAAGTCGTTGCATCCTCCATGACAAGTGGTGTAGAAAAGGCTATTAACCTCAGGACTATCCCTAGCGGCACCTACTGGATTCATGTGTATGGCTCTGCCGACACTCCTTATACCCTAGGCATGTCACCGGCCGTGTACAGTGACTTGGCAGTCCGAGAATTTGATCTGGGAACCCTAGGCAATAGT
>DATNRH010000149.1 GCA_036703605.1 Candidatus Obscuribacterales bacterium
TATATGATTGTTACTCTCACTACTTTTTACGTCATACCATTGCTTTTCGACTAGTGTCGAATGATGACTTTGTAGGTGATCAGGTGTTTGCCGTTAGCTGTACGGTCAAAGAAGCGCAGCAGGTACAAACCATCTCTGACCTCTGCCGTACTCAGCGTTGTGCTTTGACGATGTCCTTTCTCCAGCTTCCCTGCTCGGATCACATGTCCTGACATATCCAGCAGCTCATAGCTCACGTCCTTGCTGTTCAGCTTCAGGTAATCGATCTCTATCTGGGTGTCTGCTGGGTTCGGATACACATTCAGCTCTTTGAAGTACTCTATCAAATACCCCAGCTCTTCTACCACGCCCACCTGGATCCCGTCCTCAAAGATCGTGGCTGCCAGCACATATCCGTCCTCTTCCTCGTCTTCACTGATCTCAAACTCGATGAATGAGTTCGGATCCATCGGTACTCCGGGGTACTGGATATTGATCCGGTACAGCCCATTGGGCAGGAAGCCAAAGTCTACATTTCCGTCGTCGTCCGTCTCCTTGTAGGCGATCAACTCCCACTCCTCTTCATTCTCCGTCCGGCCTCCGCCTACCCGCTGATTCTTCCGCAGCGAGCAGCCCGCCTTGCGCACTCGTCTCCTCGCTTCTAACCGAAGACCATTGTCATCCAGCAGGTCGCTCTCTACCGTCATCTCGATGATCCCGTCATTGCCTGCTATCGGCAACAGCGGTGGCGGAATCCGCAGCATCTCTAACGTATCGCTGATATAATCCCGCAGTTGTAGCACCTGGGCACTGTCCCACTCCAACGCACTGATGTAATGCGTCGGGATGAACTCTACGGTATCTATCCCTATACTATCCGCACTATAGCTGTACTCTTTGTACTGGCGGAAGTCATCTTCTGTGTCTACTTTCAATAAGTAATCCCCCAACAGCTGGTTCTCAAACAGTACCGCATTGTTTGCCACCTGTACCACCGCAACCGTATCATACGGCCCCTGCTCCCGGATCTTCAACAGGATGCCTTCCCCCTCTTCCAGCAACCCTCTTACTCCGTCTGCATAGGTAAAGGCCGGAAAGTATTCGATGTCGGCATAGACCGACAACTCCTGATCCTTGCTCCGTAAAGTCAGGTCAGGTACCTGTTCACTGGTTACTTCTACGTAGTATTTGGCAATGTCTTCTATGGCTGCATCTTCTATGGTCAGGTTCGCTGTCGTTGCTGTGGGTAGCTCTGATCCGTCTTTGTACCACTGGTAGCGTAGACCGTTGCCCGGGGTCTGGATCGTCAGGAACGCCGTCTCCCCTCGGGGTACGCCTACCGAATCCTCCAACTCCTCGCCTATCGGCGCCTGATTGTCATACCGGAAGTCTGACAGGGTGACGTTTGGCTCCAGGCTCTCAAAGGTTAGCGCATTGTCCGATGCATCTACCAGCGTCAGGCTTGCCGACAGTGGCGTCAGGTCCGGTAGGTAGCTGATCTCGTTGTCCGACAGGTCTACTCTTCGCAAGTTCCCGATGTCCAGTATATCCTCCGGCATCTCATTGGCAAGGTTCAACCCGGATAAGTCAAGCCCGGTCACCCGCTGGTTTTCTATGGTCACCTCTTCCCATGATGAAACTGGTAAGGTAGGCCAGTTGCTGATCGTGCTGTTGGTGGTGATCAGGGCTGACCGAATGTTGATCAGGGCTGTGCTGTCCCTTTGAAGTGAACTCACGCGAAGTACGACCGGTCGCGTCGTCAGCGTCAGGCCTGGCACCTGACTGCTCGTCACCGTCGCTACATACGACCCCTCTGCACTAAAGTCACTGATCGTAAGGGTAAAGCTCGATCCGCTCTGGCTTATCGCTGACCCGTTCTGTGTCCAGCTATAGCTCTCTCCTCCACCTACCGTTCGGTCTATGGTGTAGCTCGAACCTATCTGCTGCAGCGTCCGAACCTGTTGCAGCACCGGCTTCTGGTTCTCATAGTTTACCGTATATCCTCGGTTCAGCTGGCCGGCGATCTGTACAAAGTCCAGCCGGTTGCCGCTCATGTTTAGGGTCGACAATGACCCCAGACTGGTCAGGGTGCCCACTCCTGTCAGCTCATTGTCCGATACATTCAGGTTGGTAAGCGATCCCAATCCTTCGGTAATGGT
>DATNRH010000150.1 GCA_036703605.1 Candidatus Obscuribacterales bacterium
TGGATGGGGCAGGTACACCGATTTTTAGGTCTCTCCGTGGGGCTGATTCAGCAGGGCATGAGTCCGGCTGAGCGGAAGCAGAACTATGCCTGCGATATCACCTACGGCACCAACAGTGAGCTAGGGTTTGACTATCTACGAGATAACATGGCCACCGCCATGCCCGATGTGGTGCAGCGACCATTTAACTACTGCATCATTGATGAAGTAGACTCAGTGCTGATTGACGAAGCCCGCACGCCGCTGATTATTTCTGGGCAGGTAGAACGCCCCAGTGAGAAATATCTCAAGGCTGCTGAGGTGGCCAGTCATTTTTGGCGCTCTAAGCAGGCCGCTCTCCGGGAAGCAGAACAAAAACAGGCGCAAGCAGAGCAGTTGCAAAGTGAGGGCGATCGCGATCAGGCTGCCCAATGTTTCCGCGAATCTCAAAGTGCTCAAGAACGCACCGAATGGTACTACGAAGTAGACGAAAAGGCTCGCAACGTCCTCCTCTCAGACGAAGGCTTTATTGAAGCGGAAAATATGCTGGAGGTGAAGGATCTCTTTGATCCGGATAACCCTTGGGCCCACTATATTTTCAATGCCATCAAGGCCAATGAACTGTTCACCAAAGACGTGAACTACATCGTCCGGGATGGCGAAATTGTGATTGTGGATGAGTTTACCGGACGGGTGATGCCAGGACGGCGTTGGAGCGATGGTCTACACCAAGCTATCGAAGCCAAGGAAGGGGTGGAAATTCAGCCAGAAACCCAAACCCTAGCTACCATTACCTACCAAAACTTCTTCCTGCTCTATCCCAAGCTAGCGGGGATGACCGGCACGGCGAAGACAGAAGAGGCCGAATTTGAAAAAATCTACAACCTAGAAGTGACGATTATTCCTACCAATCGTCCCACTCGCCGCCACGACCTATCGGATGTGGTCTACAAAACCGAAGAGGCTAAGTGGCAGGCGATCGCCCTGGAATGTGCGGAGATGCACGAGCAAGGACGTCCGGTGTTGGTGGGAACCACCAGCGTGGAAAAATCGGAGGTCTTATCCAAGCTGCTGTCTGAGCAAAGCGTTCCCCATAGTCTGCTGAATGCCAAGCCTGAGAACGTCGAGCGAGAATCAGAAATTGTGGCCCAGGCTGGACGTAAGGGCACCGTCACTATCGCCACCAACATGGCGGGGCGTGGAACAGACATCATCCTGGGTGGGAACGCAGACTACATGTCTCGGCTGAAGGTGCGGGAATATTTCATGCCCCGGATTGTCCAGCCTGAGAATGAAGACTCGGTCTCGGTGACCAAGGTGATGGCCGGCGGTCGGGGCAAGGGTCAGGGCTTTACGCCAGGCAAGAAGGCTAAGACCTGGAAGGCATCGCCCCAAATTTTCCCCACTGACCTTTCCCAGGAAGCGGAATCGACCCTCCGAGAGGCTGTGGATTTTGCCGTTGCCACCTACGGCGAGCGATCGCTCTCTGAACTCAAGGCGGAAGACATCATCGCCACGGCGGCCGAAAAAGCGCCCACGGACGATGCGGTGCTGCTGAAGATGCGGGATGCCTGCAATCTCGTGCGCCTAGAGTATGAGCGCTTCACCCATGCAGAACATGATGAGGTGATTAGCCTCGGCGGTCTGCATGTCATTGGAACGGAGCGCCACGAGTCGCGCCGGATTGACAACCAGTTGCGCGGTCGAGCTGGACGGCAGGGCGACCCCGGTTCCACCAAGTTTTTCCTCAGTTTGCAAGATAACCTGCTGCGCATTTTCGGGGGCGATCGCGTCGCCGTCTTGATGAATGCCTTCCGGGTTGAAGAAGATATGCCCATTGAGTCGGGGATGTTGACGCGATCGCTGGAAGGAGCTCAGAAAAAGGTTGAGACCTACTACTACGACATCCGGAAGCAGGTCTTTGAATATGACGAAGTGATGAACAACCAGCGGCGGGCCATCTATGCCGAGCGGCGACGGGTGCTAGAAGGGCAAGACCTGAAAGAACAGGTGATTAAATATGCCGAGCGCACCATGGATGATATTGTCGATGCCTACATCAACCCGGATTTGCCGCCGGAAGAGTGGGATCTGCAAAGCTTGGTGAACAAGTCCAAAGAATTTGTCTATCTGTTGGCGGATCTGGAGCCGGAACAGATTGATGATCTATCCATGGGCGAGATGAAAACCTTCCTGCATGAACAGGTGCGCATCGCCTACGACATGAAGGAAGCTCAGGTGGATCAAATTCAGCCGGGTCTGATGCGCCAAGCAGAGCGATTTTTCATCCTGCAGCAAATTGATACCCTCTGGCGGGAGCATTTGCAGCAAATGGATGCCCTGCGAGAGTCGGTGGGTCTACGCGGCTACGGACAAAAAGATCCGTTGATTGAATATAAGAGCGAGGGCTACGAGCTGTTCCTAGAGATGATGACCTCCATTCGTCGGAATGTGGTCTACTCTCTCTTCCAGTTCCAGCCCCAGGCCCAGCCTGCCCCGAAAAAGTCCTCCGAGGTTGTTTAGGGATTGGCTAGGCTGCCGCAAGTAACCGTCGTTCTAGCTATGAGTGCCGATGGAAAAATTGCCGATGCCCAGCGATCGCCTGCTCGCTTTGGCTCAGAGCGCGATCGCCTACATTTGGAAACTCGCTGGGCTGAGGCTGATGCCGTTCTGATCGGTGCAGGCACCCTGCGTTCCTACGGCACCACCTTGCTCGTCAAGCAACCCCATCTGTTGGCTCAGCGGCAGGAGCGGGGGCAGCCATCCCAGCCGGTGCAGATTGTCTGCTCGGTGTTGGGACAGTTGAACCCGAGCGATCGCTTCTTCTCCCAGCCCATCCGGCGCTGGCTGTTGACTAATGCAATAACGGCACAACAGTGGCGCGATCGCCCTGAGTTTGAGCAGTTCTTTGTCGCCAGTCCCGATCCGGCTACCCCGTTGGATCTTCGGCAAGCGATCGCCTTAATCAGCGATCAGGGTATCCAGAAACTTGTGGTAGGCGGTGGCGGCCAACTCGTCTCATCTCTCCTCGCCGCCGATCTTGTCGATGATCTTTGGTTAACCGTTTGTCCCCTCTTGCTGGGCGGCCGTTGCGCCCCCACGCCCTTAGACGGCAGCGGCTATGCCCAAGCGCTCGCTCCTAGATTGGCATTATTATCCGTGGAAGCGATCGCTGACGAGGTATTTCTCCACTACCAGATTAAGCGTGCATTAGACCAAGGGTAATACCTAATGATCCTCATGCTTACCTCGGGCCCAAGCGGTCGATCGCCAGATATAAACGAGTAAGGTTCCTGCGAGTAACGCTCCCAGATTCCACTGCACAGAATTTTTAAAGAGGGATAGCCTCTGGTTAGCCCGCAATTCGTTATAGTCTTCCGTTAGGCTAGCGCGTCCAGCATTAATCTCATCCCGCAGAAGGTCTTTCACCTGCTCTGGATTATCCAGATTAACCTCTGCCCCTTGGGCTTCTAGAAATGCCAAAATATCTGCGGTGCTCGCCTGATCTAACTGTGCCTCAAGGTTAGCTGCTTCCTCAAGCTGGCGATCGTATTCCGTCGTGGCAGTAACAGCATTTTGATGATTAATGCGAAATGTGTTCACAATACCCAGGGGCATCATCAGGAAAAAGAGCAAGCCCAGCACTAAGCATAGCCAGGACAAAGTATAGATAATCGGACGTTCCCAGGGTTTGCGAAAACTCATCTCGCCAAAGAAAATCAGCAAGAAAGCCAGCAAGAGGACGGGAACTCGCTCCACCAACCCCCCGATCGCCTGAAATTCCCAGGTTGGATTCATCAAGTTTAGGGGTGTGAGAAATGCGACCCAGCTTAAAAACGCTAGCACGAGCAGACCGTAGCCCACCCAGCGAAACGGTGCAATGGACTTGGAGATACTCAGGTTAAACTGCCGCATTCCCTCAATAATTTGAGGTAAATCGTCACTAGAGTTTGCCATAGATCGTTGAATTGATAACCGATTAAGTATAGGCCCATCCTAGAAAAGGCTCTAGGCTACCGCACTGGATAGTGGGCTGCCCACCACCTGTGCCAAGACTGCCAGGCTGCTTGAAGCAGGGCTTGATCCTGGGGTTGGGTGGTCGGCGAGGTTGGGATAGACAACAAGGTCCACAGGCAGCGATAGTCTTCGATGCGTCGTTGTCCCATCAACCATTCTAGGATCTGTACAGCAGATAGACGATTGAGGCGGCGCGTATCTTGAAACTGCTCAGCCGTAATGGTACTGTCGCCATTGACGGCAATGCAGGCCGTGAGGTACAGCTTGTCTTGGGAAGGATCCTGGGCGATCGCATATACATTGTCCCCATTTTGGTAGGGTTGCAGCGTGAGATCGGCAAGCTGGGGTGAATGGGTGGCTAGGAGGGTGGCCACATCCCCATCCGTTGAGGTCAAATACCAAGCGTCTGCCTTGAGAGAGCGATCGCCTTGGCGATAGTTATACTGGGCAGTTGCCATTAAAAAATCGACGTCCGGCAGGGTTACGCTAGGCGCTGTGACCTGCCAATGTCCGTCAGATCCTGATCCCTCAGATCCTGATTCATCAGATCCAGGAACTACATCTGGAAACTCATAGGATGTCGCCGGCGCATACTGGGATTCAGGAGCCAGCATCACCCGCCCAAGAACCACCACGGCACTACCGCATAACAGCACGAGTCCAACGGTTCTCAGTGATTGCAACACCCGCATAGACATCAAAACTGTGTGGGAAGAGATGTATCTGGACGTTCACGACGCAGCAGCAGTAGACAAAATGCGCCAAACATGAACACAGAGGCGATCGCAAAGATCAGCGATCCGGTGCCTTCATGCCAATAGTCAAAGGCTGGTTTGTTGTTGGCGGCGGCCAAAACGGCCATCAGCGCCACCCGAATCGCGTTGACGACAAAACCTAGGGCGATCGCCACGATGGGCGTCAAAACTTTCTTCGGTCGAGATAGCGGAAACACCATCATAAACACCACCGCCAACCCCAGCAGATAGGTCATGGCTTCTACGCCAGAGCAACCTTCATAGACCTGAACGGCACCCCCCGGTAAGCGCACAAATACAGTATCACGAGTTACGTCAAAGCCGGTATACCACAGCAGGAATGCCGAAAACTTAGCGGTCAGGGGCGAAATATCAACGGTTGAGGAGATGATAACTCTCGGAACGCCCAGAAAAAACAGAATCGTTAACTCTCGCCAAAATTGCCGAAGCCCAGAAAACCCAGCCGCCAGTAGTGCTAACCCTAACCCAGCGATAAAGGGCGCAACCCGCACAAAATGATTGAACTGCTCAGGCATGGAAAGGCTATAGGCTAATGTCCAGCCTACAAGCCCACTTCCCAACCAGGTAGCGCCTAGGTTGGACTTCAGGCATAGTTGCCCACAGCGATCTTGAATCAAAGAAGCGATCGCCATGTAAAACAACAGCATCATGCCGACATGATCGGACTCATCTACTCGCCATGTCAGTGTGAGCAAAATAGCCGCAAGGCAGCCTGATAAGCCCATGAGCCAAAACTCAGGCTGCTGGATAGATTTTTGAGATATCCCAGAAAAATGATGCATGGTGCCCCTTGGTGTCAGGGTTTGGATCGTCTCTATCCAAACCCTACCTTCAACCGAATCTAGGCGTTACGTTGGCGACGCTTGAACCATGCTCCGAAGCCAATCGCTAGCCCTGTACCCAAAAGGGTCATGGGTTCAGGCACTTCTTCAATAGGAGGTTGGCTGACCACGGGTTCTTCGACGACTGGCGGCTCTTCGACGAGGGGTGGTTCTTCAACGACGGGCGGTTCTTCAACGACGGGTGGTTCTTCGACGACGGGTGGTTCTTCGACGACGGGTGGTTCTTCGACGACGGGTG
>DATNRH010000151.1 GCA_036703605.1 Candidatus Obscuribacterales bacterium
CGTTAAATCGCCTTCAGTTTAGGAAATTACAACATACCCCAAGGCCTGCGACCCTCGCGGAAAATCTCGTGGAGTAGCACCCCGAAGGAGTAGACATCCACCTTTTCCGAGTACACCTAGTGATTAGCAAGGCTGATTAATACTCGGTGTTCCAGGGCCTCTGGACTCATCCAACGGATCGGGCCTATCAAAGACGTGGTTCTACCATAGTCGCTGTCCTCCAGCACCCGGGCCAGACCAAAGTCCGCCACTTTAGGGTCTCTATCACCATCAAGAAGAATGTTTCTAGCTTCTCGTTAGCTGCTACACCCACCGGCCAGATCTCTATGAATTACGCCGTTGGCATGGAGGTGAACTTCATTGAGAATAGCAGTTGGGGAGTCCCGAACATAGCGAAGGAGCGAGCCATTTGCAAGGTACATTGTAATCAAGCAAGCAGGCTTTACAGACAAGCCCACAATGCCGAGAACGTTGGGATGCGGTGGAAGCGCAATCAACATCACCGCTTCTTGAATGAGATCCGTTTGCTCCTGGGCGTTGTCCCCGGTCTTGAGCTGCTTGATCGCCACAGCGGCGCCGTTGTACCGGCCTTTGCTGACAATGCCAAACGAGCCTTCGCCCAATGTACGGCCAAGGTGCAAGCTGCGGAAATCAATGAGATACTTGGCATCGATTGTTGTGATGAAGCCCGCCGGGAGGTTGGTCTCTTCCATGTCGTAAGGATACAGAGTTTGAGTCTGGCTAATGACTGTGGACCACTCTTCAAGGCCAGGTCGTTGGCGAACTTCCTCCCTCCAGCTGCTCTCCATCAAGCTCCAGAGTTCATCAGCAATGTCATGGGGACGCCCAAGGCGCTCACCCTTCAGTACCTTCTCGCTCGCCTGGTATTAGTCGTTGCAGACTCTCACCTCTAAATTCGTATACTGAGCAAAAGGGATTTGGCCATTTGAGAACAGTTCCCACACCAGAACAGCCAAGCTCCAAATATCGCTCTCTTGACTCACAATCCGCTTGGGCTTAGCGGCAGTGAGCCTACCTGCAGGATCACCTCTGGCGCAGACCATCGGAACGGGATGAGGTCCTCTTTAGCTGTATAAAGCCCCGAGGCCGGCGCCAAGTGAGCGAGGCCAAAGTCTGTGATCTTCACTGAAATGGGACGCAGAGCTACTGTCAATTCACGTCTCTACCAAAAACGAGAATGTTTCGTAAGGCCATGTCCCCATGGATAACTGCCTGGCCATGCAGGTAGTCCAGTCCTGCAACGATCTCAAGGTGAGCCCAAAAGACATTACTTGCTTGATAGCGTCTAGGCGCGTTCGCATTGTTAGCTTGTTGTGGTGGCAGTGCTCTTGTAGATTGCCAAAGGGAGCAAGCTCCATGACAAGAAAAAGCTCGCTCTCTCTCAGTGAAATACCAAGAAAGTCTACAACACTCTCGTGAGACAGACGCCACATTCTCAATTCGTTGGCTAGGCGCTGTGGCTTGACCTGCGGAATGCTTTTCAAAGCCACGTAAGTTGATTTCCATTGGCCTTGGAAGACATCCCCGCTT
>DATNRH010000152.1 GCA_036703605.1 Candidatus Obscuribacterales bacterium
CCCCCTCCTTAAGCATAAAATCGCTTGAGGCGACTACTCTAGAGGAAGCATTTGACTTATGGCTACCATTACGTTTGTCAACGAACAACAGGAAGCAATTGTCGCGGATGGCGCAAATTTGAGACTCAAGACCCTCGAAAATAATATCGATCTCTATAAATTTACCGGCAAGCTGCTGAACTGCGGCGGCTATGGGCAATGTGGCACCTGCATTGTAGAAGTTGTGGACGGCATGGATAATCTCTCCCCCCGCACCGAAGCCGAAAAGCGCAAACTGAAGCGCAAACCCGATAGCTATCGCCTAGCCTGCCAAACCCTGGTCAATGGTGACGTGAGTATCCGCACCAAGCCCTAGCCTGGCGTTGATCACGCTGGGTGTGGCATTTCCATACCCAGCTTTTGCCTAGGTTTTTGACGACTCATCTAAAAACATCTAGAAAACTAATAGAAACCTGCCTGAGCAAGGTCACTTCTGATCAGGTGGAATGATATTCTTAACCCTAGGTCTATAAAATAAGCTGTGCTTTAGAGAGGCTAGATTGAATGGAAACTAATGATCTTGGGTTCATTGCAACGATTCTATTCGTGCTAGTACCCACCGTCTTCTTATTAATTCTTTACATTCAGACAGCGAGTAAGCAATCCAACGATTCATGATGGATCGTCGTTTGCAGGTTACGGTCATGAATCAAAGGTATTGAATTTGGCCCAACTCCTGTCTAGCATTGGGGGAGATTTTGTCCTTCAATGCTTTTTTTCTTGGATTGTGGTCTTGGATTGTGGATGGGGTGAGCAAGGCTATGTCGCTGATTGTGCAGAAATATGGTGGGACATCCGTTGGAACGGTCGAACGGATCCAAGCGGTTGCCAAACGTGTCCAGAAAACCGTGGTCCAAGGGCATTCGGTGGTGGTGGTGGTCTCTGCCATGGGCAAAACCACTGATGGATTGGTGAAACTCGCCCACGATATCTCTGCCCAGCCCAGCCGCCGCGAAATGGATATGCTGCTCTCTACAGGCGAGCAGGTCTCGATCGCCCTCTTGAGCATGGCGCTTCAGGAATTGGGGCAACCGGCCATTTCTCTCACAGGGGCGCAGGTGGGCATTGTCACCGAGGCAGAGCATACCCGAGCCCGCATTCTCAACATTGACCCAGAGCGAGTTGAGCGCTGTTTGCTTGACGGTAAGGTCGTTGTGGTTGCCGGCTTTCAAGGCATCAGCAACAGCACAGATTTAGAAATTACTACCTTAGGGCGGGGCGGATCCGACACCTCCGCCGTGGCCCTAGCCGCCGCGCTGCGGGCCGATGTTTGCGAGATCTATACCGACGTGCCGGGTATTTTGACTACCGATCCGCGCTTGGTGCCCGATGCTCAGCTCATGGATGAAATCACCTGCGATGAAATGCTAGAGCTGGCCAGCCTTGGAGCCAAGGTCTTGCATCCTCGGGCCGTGGAAATTGCCCGGAACTATGGGGTCATGCTGGTGGTGCGCTCTAGCTGGACGGATGAACCGGGCACCAGGGTTGTCTCACCGTTCAACGAAGGGCGATCGCTAGAGGGCTTAGAAATCGCCCATCCTGTCGATGCCGTAGAACTCGATACCAACCAAGCCAAGGTTGCCTTACTGCGCGTGCCAGATCATCCAGGCATTGCCGCTCGTCTCTTCGGAGAAATTGCCCTGCAGGATTTGGATGTGGATCTGGTCATTCAGTCCATCCATGAGGGCAACACCAACGATATTGCCTTTACCGTCACCCAGTCGTCCCTGAATCAAGCCGAAGCGGTGGCCGAAGCGATCGCTCCCTCCCTCCGCAGTCATGACGCTGCCTTAGATGAAGCCGAGGTGATGGTACAGGCACAGATGGCGAAGGTGAGTATTGCCGGAGCCGGCATGATTGGCCGCCCCGGTGTGGCGGCGCAGATGTTCACCACCTTAGCCAAGGCAGGAGTGAACATTCAAATGATTTCCACCTCGGAAGTGAAAGTGAGCTGTGCGATCGCCCGAGACGACTGCGATCGCGCCGTGGAAGCCCTCTGTGATGCCTTCCATATCGCCAGTTCGACCCTAGCCTCCCATTCCTCAACCCCCGTCCCTGAAGCGGATTTTCCCCCGGTACGCGGGGCTGCCCTCGATCGCAATCAGGCCCGCTTAGCCGTGCGCTCTGTTCCCGATCGCCCCGGCATGGCCGCCCAGATCTTCACGCGCTTGGCCCATCATGGCGTCAGTGTAGACATGATCATTCAGTCCCAGCGATGTCGTCTTCTAGACGGGACGACCACCCGCGACATCGCCTTCACCGTCACTCAAGCCGATGCCGAGATGGCTCAACAGGTGCTGCGGGCCGATCAGGCGGAGCTAGGCTATGGAGAAGTGCTCGTTGATCCAGCGATCGCCAAGGTGAGTGTGGTGGGCATGGGCATGGTTCATCGTCCTGGCGTGGCTGCCAAAATGTTTCATGCGCTGGCCCAGCAAGGTATTAATATCCAGATGATCGCCACGTCAGAAATCAAGATTAGCTGCCTAGTTTCTGAAGATGAAGGCGTCCAGGCTCTGCAAGCGGTTCATGCCGCCTTTGGGCTCTCCGGTAGTCAACGAATCCAGGTTCCTGCCTAGCATCCCTTACAGCACCCCGGCGACTAGACATCGCGGTATGAAACCAAACTCACCCACGCGGGTTCAACCTATCCTAATCTCTACATGTCCTGGCCCATCTGACTCCTGCTATACATTCGGGAACCGTGAGTCCGACAACGATGAACGTGCCATGAACAATGCCCCGTTTTAGATCAACAGTCAGTCATGCTTGCGTCTGCCCCTAGGCTGACCAAACTTCCTGGAAATCTGCGTATAGCGTCAGCCCCCCATCGATATACAGTGTTTGTCCGGTCATGTAAGCAGCTTCATCAGAAGCCATAAAGGCCACCGCTGCCGCCATCTCTTCTGGCGTGCCCGCGCGACCCATGGGAATATGACTCTCTACAACAGCTCGTTTGTCTGCATCCTCCGTCCAATCATCGTTAATGGGAGTTGCAGTCGCTCCGGGGCCAATGCCATTAATCCGAATGTTCTGGTTTGCATATTCTAGGGCTAGGGTTTTGGTGAGATTACCCATGCCCCCTTTACTGATGGAATAGCTGAGATAGTGGGGGCGAGGAATCACCTCATGAACGCTAGAAATATTGATGATAGAGCCAGGGCGCTGGTGGTGAAGCAGGTGCTTGATGGTTTCGCGGGCACATAGAAAAGCACCCCGCAGGTTAACATTCAGCACCCAGTCAAAGCTGTCTACATCTAGATCATGGGAAGGACTTTCGGTTTGCACCCCTGCATTGTTGACAAGGATATCGAGCTGCCCAAAGTGTTTAACCACCTGGTCTACCACAGCCACCACATCAGCCTCTTTAGACACATCCCCCTGCACCAGCAGGGCTCGCACGCCGCACTTTTCTACATCATCACAGGCCTGTTTCATAGCCTCGTCAAGGGTATCTTGGGCTCCACCTGGGCTACTGCGGTAGTTGATCGCTATGTTGCAGCCCTCCTCTGCTAGACGAATGGCGATCGCCTGCCCAATGCCCGAAGAGGCTCCCGTCACCAAGGCTGTTTTATCCCGAAGTCCCTTCATGTGTTCACATTAGATTGCCGATGACTAACCATACAGCGCAAGCTCGCCCACGGATCTCTACCCAAGGACTGATCACGAAAAAGGCAATCGGCTAGAGAGACAACTAACCCCATGCTCGCTATCTTTTTGTCCTCAAGACACGCGCTGTGAGCTGCATACATCAGAGATAGTGTAGAGTCTGTTACTGAGCGATATGGTCTCTGATTGCGTAGCCCCCTTTGCCAGGCACCCCTAAGTCTTAGCGAGCAATCTCTGCCATTTCAATCACTCGACCGTCGTAATCCTTCACCAAAAAGTTCAGCGGTTCATCGCGACGAATTTTATGTTTGAGCCGACGAGTTTGCACTCGCAACAGCAGTTGTTCAAGACAGTCATGATCAAAACACACATGGCGCTGGCGGTTTTTATGCCCCAAGCTCGCCCCCGAAATGATATGAAGCTGGGTATTTTTCTTAAGCTGATACCATAGACCCTCTGTGTTGTTGAGGGTGGTGGCTGGAGAGGTGAGATTCGCCGTTGAGAGGTAGAGCGGATCGGTGGCAGCCCCCAGAGTTTGTTCATAATTGTAGTAATACTGGAGGGGTACATCGGCAGCCGGTAGGTCTAGCATCCCCTCATAGAACAGCTTAGCCAACTCCAAATCCGACACCATCACGGTGTATACCTTAGGGGCACTGGTCAAAAACACCCACATCGCTCCGGCATAGGCAACCAGCAGCATCACCATGATGCCTTGGGTTGACAGGATACTATCGAGGGGAAATACCCCAAGCAGCATCGACGAATGGAGCCCTAATAAACTTTCTGCAAGCGTCATGAATTTTATTCAGTCATACAGCAGTGGACGATCTCAGACGGTGCGTGACGATTCAACGTATCGTTTGGGAACGGCTGGCTGTTGCCAAACCCCTACAGTCACTAAGTTCAGCAGCGATCCTTTAGCGATCTTTGATGGATTCCTAGAGATCCGTCACCCGCCTTTACAGTTTTAATCTCTAGTTTACCAAGGCAAACCGGGTGTGCGGGTGAGGAATTTAGCTTGAAGGCTGACAATATCTAGCATTCACTTGATTTACAAAAAATCACAAGCTATCAAGCATGGGGGCTCGCCCCTGCTAGGATGCCACCGTTGCGGGGTCAGACAGCAGTTCCACAAACTGGATAATGTCTTTGCGAGGATCAACATAACTCGCTTTCACTTCCACATGATCCCCGAGTTCCACCTCTCGTTTAAAGCGCATCGCTAACTCTAAACCTAAGTCTTCAATGAGGATCAGCCCTAAATTGTCCTGTTCTCGCAGCCATCGTAAGATCAGCGCCGACCAAGACTGATTGGGATGGCGACGCAGGTATTCTAGCCCCCAGTAGCGATTGGTCTGCCGCTCCACCAGCGTAGACTCGTAGGCTGTAGAACTCACCGACAACAGCATTTCTTCCAGTTCCTTCGCGGCAATCGGAGGTGTATCGCCCCGTAGGTGGGCTTTGATCTGAAAGTGGGCAATCAGGTCTGTGTAGCGACGAATTGGAGACGTCACTTGGGTATAGGTATCCAAACCCAAGCTAGCGTGGCGAATGGGCGAGATGCTCGTCTCACTTCGGGGCATACAGCGCCGCACAGCGCATTCCCGCACCAATCCTGGCGGCAGCTGCATCAACTCATCATCGGAAGGCAGTTCGGGCTGGGGCTGGCCACGAAACGGTAGGGGCAGTCCGTGAGCTTGACCATAGCGACCAGCCACTTCCCCTGCCAAAATCATCATCTCAGCCACCAAACGGCGAGCTAGAGAATCATCCAGCACTTGAATAATAATTTCGTCTTCCTGCACCCTAATGGACGACTCTGGCATCCGAATGCAGATAGCACCTTGGGATGTACGCCAAGCTTGACGTACATCGGCCCAACGGGCGATCGCTTCTAGCTCAGCCTCAGCCTTCACCCCGAGTTCCAACATCTCATCCACATCATCGTAGGTGAGGCGATAGGTGGGACGCACGCGGCTGGGGGCAATGGTGTAGTCCATCACCTCACCCGTCTCATCTAGAATCACCCCGAAGCTTAGAGCATTGCAAATCTCGCCCTGCACCAAGCTCATGGGTCCGGTGGCTAGCTCCGAGGGAAACATAGGCACCATCCCCGTCGGTAAGTAGACGGTGGTGCAGCGACGGCGGGCTTCTAGGTCAATATCATCGCCCAAGGACAACCAGCGGGTGGGATCGGCAATGTGAACCCAAATGCGCTGAATGCCGGTATCTAATGTTTCTAGGCTCAGGCCATCGTCAATCTCACTCGTGCTTTCATCATCAACGGTGTAGGTCTTTAGATGAGTCAGATCGAGTCGATCCGGATCTGTATCGGGCGGGGGAGATAGCAGACGGCTATGAGCCATTTCGACAACCTTGCTAGGAAACTGCGTGGGGAGCTGACTGCGCCGCACAAAGAGGTTTTCGTGCGGATCCCAAAGCCGCAGATCAACCAAAAGTTGAAATGCCGCTTCAGCCGTTTCGGCGTAGCCCACCCCTGCTAGTATCTCCAAGGCTGCAGTTGGGTGAATCGCTTCATCCCCTAGGGTTGCAAATCGCTCTAGACTTTCTATCCGAGGGCGATCGCTCTTTTGCCATTCTACCGGCTCACCCTGCAGGGCTTGCTGAATCCTTGCATAAAATGACTCTCGCTCTTGGGCCCGCTGGCTGGCCATGGTGAACTGATGCTTGAGTTCTGCCACTTGGCTAGCGGAGCGTGGCTCGTAGCGATCGCCCTTTTGCTTAAAGTACAGCTTGTCATCGGATAGTAAACAGTGAGCTGCGTAGCACAACTCAGGGGTTTGGTCAGAAAAAAGCAGCAGGGCCATCTCGGATGGATTGACTGTTTCCCCATCCTCTACGAGAAGTTCCCAGGCAACTTCTAGACTAGAGGGATCTAGGTAGGACTGGATGCCGGCCCAAAACGCTTCCAGTTGGTCAGCTTTATAGGTCTGCCCGGTAACCTCATAGGTCACCTGGCGAGTATGCAGCGTATGGGATAGCCCTCGATCATCGACAACCACCCATTTTTTTCCTTCAGCGTGGTCAACCACCCCAAGACGGCGATCGCCACTAACTCGAAACTCAACTAGAGTGCCCTTATCCATAGGTGAGGTTGCCGAGGGATTGCTGATTGACCGATATTGACTGCATCAAGCGTGATGAAGAAACAACAGGGATGGCTGCTCAAGGGCTGCCGACTTACCTAGATTACACCTCACCGGGCTCCTAACCAGAGACAACAGGGCACCTAATATCACCCCATAGCCTAGGCAGCCTAGCCTTCGCGGTTGATAAATGGCAAAAGAGCCAGAATGCGCGATTGCTTAATTGAGCGGGTGAGCTGACGCTGCTGCTTGGCGGTGAGGCCGGTGATGCGACGAGGCAAAATTTTGCCCCGCTCGGTGACAAACTTACGGAGCAGATCCACATCTTTGTAGTCAATGGGATCTTTGGGGTTAATGGGAGAAACGCGACGACGATAATATGCCATGGGTATACGATTACTCAGTCCAATCAATCAACACAGAAAATATCAGTTCAAAATAGGTCAGCCGCTGACCCAGCATTACTTGGTTTCTTTATGAACCGTATGCTTGTTACAGTGCGGACAATATTTCTTCAGTTCCAAGCGGGCAGTGGTGTTCCGCCGATTCTTGGTGGTGGTGTAGCGAGAGACGCCGGATGACCGTTTGTCGGGGTTGGTGCGACATTCCGTACATTCCAGCGTAATAATGAGACGAGCGCCTTTAGCAGCCATAGTTTTGCGACAACGAGATTACGAGACGAGAATAATTACAGACACAAATTTCAATTATTTCATACGATGGCGGTT
Organism: Candidatus Obscuribacterales bacterium; assembly: GCA_036703605.1. NCBI lineage: Bacteria > Bacillati > Candidatus Melainabacteria > Candidatus Obscuribacterales > Candidatus Obscuribacterales bacterium. Next base: position 7,484 of record DATNRH010000152.1, read on the forward strand.
CTGTGCAATTCCTAGCACTCTTTCTCCACAATTCACGAGATCACCTGCTCCTTCACGGAGACCCAGTGACCCGAGAATGCCCCGAGAGGATCAATGCCCTCCCATCCTACGGGTGAGCCCCCATCTATATCAAGTCGCATGGCCTCTGGTCTAAGCTTGCTGACGATACTCTAACGAGTCCCAACCTTACATCCTAACCCCAGTCTTAATCTCACGAGGAGCGACCCATTTCTATGCTGATGCCCGTTAACCAAGCCGAAGCCAAAATTCTTGACTTAATGACCCCTCTCGACGCTAAGCGGGATAGTGAATCCGTATCGCTGCTGGCTGCCGATGGGCGCATTTTGGCGGAGGACGTCGTTAGTTCCCTTGATTTTCCCCACTGGGACAATTCGGCCATGGACGGGTATGCCGTACGGTTTATGGATACTAAAACGGAAGGTACGGGCAAGCCAGTGTCCCTGACCATTACCGAAGAGATTCCCGCAGGCTACCTTCCCCAGAAGATTGTAGGCGCGGGGCAGGCAGCCAGAATTTTCACCGGCGGCATGATCCCTGAGGGAGCCGATACCGTGATTATGCAAGAGCATACCCAGCGCGAGGGCGATCGCATTTTTATCATGGAACCTCCCAAACGGGGAGACTTCGTGCGGCGGCAGGGCGCGTACTACAAAGCCGGGCAAACCTTACTGCGGGCCGGCACGCGTTTAGGAGCAGCAGATATTGCTGTGCTGGCGGCAGCCCAATGCCCTCAGGTGCAGGTGTATCGGCGGCCGCGGGTGGCAATTTTGTCCACCGGCAATGAGCTGGTCTCCCCAGAACAACCCTTACAGCCGGGGCAGATTGTAGATTCCAACCAATATGCCCTAGCTGCATTGGTACAGCGCACCGGCGCAGAGGCGATTTGTTTGGGCATTGTGCCTGATGATCCCGATCAGCTCAAGGCAGCGATCGCCCAAGCAGTGGCCCAGAGCGATATGGTGCTCTCCTCCGGCGGCGTCTCCGTTGGGGATTATGACTATGTTGATCGGATTTTGGCAGACCTGGGCGGCACGCTCCACATTCGCGCCGTGGCCGTCAAACCTGGTAAACCCCTCACCGTTGCCACCCTAGAACGAGACGGGCGATCGCACCTATACTTTGGGCTACCGGGTAATCCAGTATCAGCGCTGGTGAGCGTCTGGCGCTTTGTGCAGCCGGCCCTACGCAAACTCTCGGGCATCACAACCGATTGGCGTCCCACCTTTGTCATGGGGCACCCCAGCCAACTGCTCAAGTCGGATGGCAAGCGGGAAACCTATCTCTGGGGCTCTACCTACTACCTGAATGGAGCCTACGAATTTAACCTGGCGGGCGGTAGCCATAGCTCCGGCAACTTGATCAACCTAGCTCAGACCAATAGTCTTGCCATCATCCCCATCGGCCAGAAACAGATTCCCATCGGCGGTTCAGTGCGGATCATTCTGCTGGACTAGTCATCAACGTTGTGTCGGTCAATCAAGACCTAGGATCCAGTCCAAACCATCACCTAGAGTTCACCCCAGCTCTCAGTCGGACTCTACCAGCTTCAGCTTCAGCGATCGCTGCAATTCAGCTAACTCATCCCGATGCCCAGTGACGGTGACCAAACTGCGGGTGTCGGGGGAGGATGGATCATCTAGCGCGACGGTCTCCACCTTCAGGTACACCGTTTCCGGGCGGGCCGACTTTTTCCAATAGAACACCCCTGCCAAGGGTGCCAAGGCCACTAAACCAATCGCCCAACCCGCCGTTGCCGGCACCAGCATAGCCAAGACCAGGGCTAAGCACAGAAACCCCACCGCCGCCAAGAGCGTCAGAAATACAGCCAGAAAAATACTTGGACTGACAAAACCTTCATAGGTGACTTGTTCCGTCTCCGCATCCACCGCCGTAATCACATAGGCGCGATCGCTGAAATAGCTCTGAAGCGATTCCAGCAAGGTCTCTTGGGGCTGGTCAGCCAGCAGTTGACTCACCTCAATCCGGTCCTTGGTGGAAGCGCGGATGAAAAACAATAGCCCGATCGCTAGTAAAACGGTCAAAAAGGCGGTAGAAGGCAAAATGGGGTTATCCATAGAAAGCTCCCAGGGATGAACAAAAGCGATCGCTCTTAGGTGTAGACACAGTTGCATCTTTACATTACTTTACGCAAATGTGGCATTGAATCCAATCAGCGGAGGGCGATCGCTAAAGCGAGGTGCGATAATTTAGGCTGCATTCACGAAGTTTACGTCCCACGTCCAGAATTACACGTCCAGAACAAGAGCGATCGCATATGAAACGGTGGAAGAGTTGGAAACGGTTCAGCATATTTGCAGTCCTAGGCATCCTGCTCAGTGCGTTGCTTGGCTGTAGCGGCACGCCGTCTGGGCAATCCGCTGATGGTCGTCAAGAAATTGAGTTTTGGACGATGCAGCTCCAGCCCGACTTCACAGACTATTTCAATACCTTGATCGCCGAGTTTGAGTCCGACAATCCCGACCTGACCGTGCGCTGGGTGGATGTGCCTTGGTCAGACATGCAAAGCAAAATCCTCACGGCCGTGTCCGCCGGTACAGCTCCAGACGTGGTCAACCTTAACCCCGACTTTGCCCTCCAGTTAGCCGGCCGCAATGCCTGGCTAGATTTGAACGAGCAGGTGCCTGCTGAGGTACAGCAACAGTATCTATCCAAGATTTGGCAAGCCAATAGCCTCAATGGTCAAAGCTTTGCCCTCCCTTGGTACCTAGCCACCAGTATCACCATTAGCAATACGGCCATTCTAGACGAGGCTGGCATGACCACCCCGCCCAGCACCTTTGAGGAACTCGCTGCCGCTGCCGCCCAAATCAGGGAGCGCACCGGTAAGTACGCCTTTTTCGTCTCCTTTGTGCCAGAAGACTCTGCCGAAGTGCTGCAATCTTTTGTGAAAATGGGCGTGCAGTTAGTCGATGAGCAAGGGCAAGCAGCCTTCAATACACCTGCAGGGCTTGCCGCCTTTGACTATTGGGTCGCCCTCTATAAAGACGGCCTCCTGCCCCGTGAAGCCCTGACCCAAGGACATCGCCGCGCCATTGAACTCTACCAATCCGGGGAAGTAGCCTTGCTATCTACCGGGCCCCAATTTCTCTCGACGATCGCCACCAATGCTCCCGCGATCGCTGCCACCTCCATCGCTACACCCCAGATCACCGGCACCACTGGCGCTAAGAATGTTGCTGTGATGAACTTAGTCGTCCCCCGCAGTACCGATAATCCCGAAGCAGCCGTGAAGTTTGCCCTCTACGTCACCAACGACGCTAATCAACTCGCCTTTGCTAAAGAAGCCAACGTGCTGCCTTCCACAATAGCCGCCTTGGAAGACGAGTATTTTACCCAAGTTGCTGATGATGCAGCCCCAGCCGATCAGGCGCGGGTGGTGAGCGCTAGCCAAATGGACGAGGCGGAGGTGTTGCTGCCTCCGCTTGAAGACATCAAGGTACTGCAAAAAATTGTCTACGAGAATCTGCAGGCTGCGATGCTTGACCAGAAGACCGTTGAACAGGCGATCGCCGATGCAGAACAGGCCTGGAACCAGCGTTAGTTATCGAACTTCATGTTGGCTGGGTCTCCATGGGACTATCCATCACCAGACGGGAGGCGCGATCGCCCTCAGCGCTTAGCTCCAGATATCGGTAAAGATATTCGGAGGTGATGCCGTGG
>DATNRH010000153.1 GCA_036703605.1 Candidatus Obscuribacterales bacterium
TGAGGAAAGCATAACGGTTTCCGCTTTTGCGAAAGCTGTTCTTCTTGCTTAGCAAGAGAAGAAAGAGGGTTACCCAAACCCTTATATATTACTTCTTATATATTCATAATTGTAGCTTATTCCTTACCCATTACTCCTTACTTATCTCATTAAAACAATACATTAACCTATAGAAAGACGATCCCCATGACAGTATTCATCCGACCTGAGTTCACCCCAGGCACCCTGCTCACCTTCAACGGCTACCACCTCCAGATCTTTGCTGCTGGTCGTGCCAAGATCAGCCTCCAAACGGTGACCAACATGAAGAAGACGGAGTTCTACACCGCCCTCCCAAAGAAGGATCGTGCGGCGTTACAGCGACAGAAGAAGCGCTCACTGGCTGACCTTCCTGATCACTATGCAGCCATAGACCAGCTTTTGTCCGACCACCCTGACGCCAAGGTCTTCCGCGTCCATGCCAAGGGCGACAACAATGCCACCGCTGACAACGCCCACCTCATTGCCTCGCTGGAGCAGGCATCCCTATGGCTGATCATGTCTGGGGTAGTCCACCGATGGGAGCTCACCACCCTACTTGTCCAGGTGCTCCTCGAGGGCAAAGGTAAGCGCAAAGGCGAGGCCAGCATCTTTAACGAGTACGTCCCTACCCAAGACCATGACTGGCAGGATGCGACCTTCGAGATGGCGGACTATGCCAAGGGCTTCCGTGAGGGACCGGCCAGCAGTGGTGTCCCTACGGCACCCACGGCACCTCCGTCAAAGGCAGCACCACCCCCAAGCCTTGCGATCACTCAGCCCAAACCGAAGTCAGCACAACGTGCTCAGGCAGTCTCTGTGGTCACTGACTATGTCCAAGACAATCCGGCCAATGACCCCATCTTCTTTGCTGACCAACCTCATGACCCACCCGAAGAGACCTTCTCCGAGCAGCAAGACACCCAAGCTTGGAAAACCACATCAAAGGGGCGGTCAACGCTCTACGGAACAGACGATTTGCGGGCTCAGTTGGGAATGTGAGTGAGCTTGGGCGGGACAGTCGGAATATACTTGCAAAAAACCCAAAAGCATCATGGCCTTACGTGGAAATTCCAGACAAGATTGTCGGAACGTAAACGCTGCAAACGACTGAATTTCAATTGCCAAAGGGACGTGCTGGGCGCTTCTGCGTGGGTGGGACCTTGTGTAAGCCTAGTTACAACCCACCTACGCGGCCAAATCCTCAACGGCATCATGTGCTCCTCGCAGGGAGGTCTCGGCATCTATCATCAGCTGATCAGCAGCGATCACATCGACATTAACGATCCCAATAAATCCCAACACATGCCGCATGTAGTTGGTTGCAAAGTCGACTTCAGATCCAGAAGCCACTCCGCCGGATGCTACTGCAAGGACTGCGCGCTTGTTGTTAAGCAATCCGACTGGACCAGTTTCCGTATAGGCAAATGTGACGCCAGCACGAGCCACCAGATCAACCCATGCTTTTAGCGCTGCTGGAACACCAAAATCGTAGATTGGAACACCAATAACCAACGTGTCAGCATCCATAACTTCCCGAATAAGTTGATCAGAATATGCGAGGCTTTCGATCTGTTGGGGGGTTCGGTCAGCTTCTGGCGTAAAGTTCGCTCCTACCCAAGATTCGTCAATTAGAGGCACACCATCCAACAGATCACGGGTAGTCACTTCAATGCTACCCAACTTTGCAATGATCCGGTCAGCCAACTCACGGGTAACAGACCCATCGCGACGGGCTGAAGCGTCAATCCTCAAAACTTTTGGCATGCTTTCGGTTCTCCTAACGGACAAGAAACTGAATATCTTGAGAGGTTAGTTACTGCACCAGCGCCCTTGCCCAACTCATATTTACTCTTTGAGCGCCTGCATGACTGTCAAACTAAGACCTTTGCCCTAATTTTAGGCCACAATGCTCTAAAGCGCATCGCTTTCAAAATGGCCTCCTTCCAGCATTTGAGAGTGAGCGGATCACCGTCTTGGCTACCGCCTTGCCACCCAAGCCTATGGCACGCGTTGGGAGGTTCTCTGCGGGTGGGACTCTATGCTAGTCGTTTTGTAATCCACCCACCCTACTTTTCCACCCTATCGGTAGTACCGGGTGCTGCGGCGGTAGTGGCCCAATGAGCGATAGTTTGTGGCAGTCTTGCTGTCACACTGTCACAGGCGGAGCTAAGGTTCTGATATAACGACACCTTGCTGAGACAGCCGTACTGTCACAGGTGATGTCTTTGCTGTCACACCTCCACCCCAAAAACTGAG
>DATNRH010000154.1 GCA_036703605.1 Candidatus Obscuribacterales bacterium
ACTACGAGTCTGGCGATATTGGCTATGACTTCGTGGCAGAAGGCCGCACCATCCTGCGTGAGCGTCAGGCTTACACTGGTGATGGCATGAGCTACTACCTCAACGACCGTACTTATCAGGTAATGGCATCTGATCTGGCTTCACGTGAAGACCTGTCTGGCCGTCCTGAGACTGCCTACGGTACTGCGGGTATCGGCAAGCGGGTTGCAGGCTTTGACCTGTTTGAAGCCAGCTATCTGGGCAGCGTCCCGGCTCAACTTAACGCCACCACTGGCGCGGTTGCCACTGACGTTGTTGAGATTCCGCAGGGCTTCATCGACCTGGGTAACGATGTTGTTCAAAACGTCGACTACCGTGTGGGCTCTGTTGATCTGGGCGTAGGCGAAGGCGCTAACTTCCAAGTGGGTGACGTGATCACCTTCGCTGGTGTGAACAGCCTGAGCGTAATGGATAAGAAAGACACGAATGAGCTGATGACCTTTCGCGTAGTAGCGAAGGCCACAGACACTCTGACCATCTATCCTAAGCCCATCGCAGCAGACCAGACCGGCATCACCACTGACCAAGCAGCTTATGCCAACATCTCTACGCAGATCGTTGCCACAACTGTTGTGAGCAAGGTGAACGTGAACGGTGGCCGCGCTAACAGCTTCTGGGCCAACGACTCAATCTCCATTGTCAACGGTGATGCACCGCTTGATATGCTGAACGAGTTCGACGGCATGAAGGTTGTGAGCGAGACCCTGGATTCAGGTGTGCGGCTTTACATGGCATATGATGCCAGTCTGCCGACTCTGAACTGCCGAGTCAGATTATTCACATGGTATGGCCTTGTGAACCGCGATCCTAGCAGGAATGGCAACGGAATTTACGTTCCAGTCTAATCGGTAACTAGGTGATAACTACGGCCCCTCTTCGGAGGGGCTTTTTAATGCTTGCCATTTAGCGGTATAATGAAACCACTAAAGGAGCGGGCCATGTTTGACGAATCGTTTAGCTTACTGGTCGAGGACATTGAGCCCATCAAAGAGATGCTTTCTGGTGGCGAGCCGGTTCAGATCAACATTAACGACTATCTCTATATTGTCCTTGCGATTGACGAAGAGGCAAGCGAGATTGAGCTAGAGCCCATAGGCTTCCCACCGACTTATCACTGAGGATTCCATGAAGACACTGTATACCACGAATCCAGATAAACACTGTTACGAGGTTGAGCCAGGAATCTATGGCCGTCCTTGTCACACCACCGAGCAGCCTAAGCTCCGAAAGCTGGGCTGGTCACATAACCTTAACTCACTGCGAGGTGCTACCGATGGCATACGGCAAGATGAAGAAGAAGGGCAAGAAGAAGTCGAAGTAACTGATTATGAGGTGTGGGCTCTTGCCTATGAAGCGAAGTTTGGCAAGAAGCCCCATCACAAAGCCAAGGCCGAAACCTTGCGCCAGAAGGTAGAAGAGTCTGATGACTAAAGCTGAACTAGCTAACCGCATTCTAACCGCTATCGGCGTCAATGCCCGTACCAGTCAGGCAACGCAGGAAGAGGTTCAGGACACGCTGAAGATGGCAGAGGACTGGCTGCTATCCAACAACGCCATTGGCCGTAGGATTGGCTACATCGTATCTGACGGCCTGCCTAACCCCAATGAAGAAACCGGCCTGCCTGACTGGGCGACCTTGGGCGTGGTTTACTCTGTCGCTGAGATGGCTTGCACCTACTTTGAAAAGCAGTACACCCCCAGCATGCAACGCATTGCGGCTCAGGGTATGCAGACTATC
>DATNRH010000155.1 GCA_036703605.1 Candidatus Obscuribacterales bacterium
GAGACTGTAGACTCGATCGGGTGGGTGGGTGAGGGCATGACGCACATCAGCAGCGATCGCTTCCTCATCAATCCCAACGACCTGACCACCAGACACCACCGTCTGCCCGGCTACGTATAGGCTATCCACATAGCGGGCCGCTCCCCGAGCCATAACTAGCGCCGCTTCATCGCAGAGATCGGGTACCACATCAGCCATCAGCGCTGCGCGATTGAGCATGAGAATGTCCGCCGCCATGCCTGGCTCTAAGGTACCAATATCCTGTCGATGGGTGACGACGGTGGCCCCGTAGCGATGGGCTCGGAAGAAGTGAGATAAGGTCAATGACTGTTCCATTCCTACCTCAGCGTGCAGATGATAGTTCAGCCGCAGTTCTTTTAGCGCATCATCATCATCATTGATGGCCATACCATCTAAACCAAAGGCCGTTGACACCCCGGATTGTACGAGTTGCCGATAGGGAGCTAGCCCCGATCGCAGCCGTAGGTTAGAACTGGTATTTACGGAAACGATGACGCCTCGCTCTGCTATCCGTTCCATTTCAGCAGGAGTCAGCCAAATGCCATGGGCTATGGTCAACCGAGGAGATAGTAGACCAATGTCATCCAAGTAGGTGATCAATCCTTGGGGATAGTGAGCATCGGCCCATTCCCGCTGGTAGCGAGTTTCCAGCACATGCATATGCACCCGCCGTCCGGTATTTGCCGAGGCTTCAGCGATCGCTTCTAGCAACTCTGGCGAACACCACTGGGGGCCGCGTGGGCCATACTGGATGGTGATGCGATCGTCATCACGGCAGGTAGCGGCCAGATCGTCTACAAGCTGAAGCTGCTCTTGGGGCGATCGCGGTGACGGATTCCAAAGTTCTTTGACGGCAGAGCGATCGCTCTCTGGCAGAAGGTTGAGTAAGCGATCGGCATTGCCATAGGATAAGGAATTGCGATCGTTCATCGACACCGCTAGCCCCAGCCGCACCCCCACATCCCGTGCCGCTTGACAGACCTGCAGCATTTCGTCCATCACGTTAGCACTAACGGGGTTATGACAATGCATCACCGACCCTACACCGCTGCGGGCCATACGGGCCATCGCCAGGGCCGCCGCTGCATAGACGGGCACGGGTGGACTCAGTTTCAGGGACGGGAGCCATAATTCTAGGGCCTGATCCAGGGCACCAAACACAAAGGGAGCTACCCCGCGCCCATGGTCGTGAGCGTTTGCCAGAGCTGGCAGAGCTAGCCAATCGGGATGGTCAGCTCGGTCGGCAGGGGCGATCGCTTGGATCACACCATCTTGCACTGTTAGACCCACTTGGTGTTGCGGGGGGTGCTCTCCAGGATGGGATAGGAGAGTACCAACGGATTGAGACCAGGTGGGCAAAGGGTTCATAGTGGATTAATTCGACTTAAGGGTTCAGTAGTCAGTGGGATGTCTGGTGTTGACCTGATTGGCTGAGCAAGTTTTTGCCTCGTCCCCTCGCCCCCTCTCCGACAAGGGGAGCAAGAAAGCAGGTGGTTTCAAACCCCCTCTACCGATTTGGGAAAGGGGGTTGGGGTGAGGGTCTTCATTTGGTCAATCCATCAGGGTGTTGACTCTGCTCCACGAGTACTTGTAGCCATAACAGAGAGCGATCGCAGTCTAGTGTGCGATCGCTGAGTGGAGTCAACACAACCGGGGGAAATGTGGCGACACGTCTAGCATGCGCTGCGCTGTATCATCAGCAGAGCTCGTTAGAGCATTTGGCTGGGATGAGGTTCAGCACACCCTGCGATCGCTGAATAACCTCACAGCAAACAGGCAAACAACTGACGTCATTGTCCCATGGGAGCAGAACCCAGAAGGTTACGTTAGTTGACGATCGCTCAAGTCAGGCAGGAAGCGATCGTCGAAGACATCCTCAGGTTTGGGCGTGGTGGGTAGTTCAAAGGCATCCACTACCTGACCAATAGTTTTCTCAAACCGTACGGGATCAACGGCCCCAAAACCGTTGGCCTCCACCTCCGGCGATAGGAAAAGGGTATCGATGGCAATTTGCAGCCGCTCTCGCTCTAGGGGAATCTCGTAGAGTTCATCAAACTGGGCCATGATCTCCACCGCCTCATCGGGATCGGCAAGGGTATCTTGCAAGCCCTTGGTCAGCGCTCGCAAAAATGCCGACATTTGCTCAGGATTGGCGTCTAGGAAATCTTGCCGGGCTAAGACCGCGTTGCCGTAGAAGTCTAGACCATAGTCAGCATAGCGGAAAATATTGAGCTTATCTGGGGGATAGCCCTCGGCGTTGAGGTTAGGTAGGGCGGAAATGGTGAAGGGGGCGATCGCATCAATTTCTTTGGTCAACAGCAAGGTTTGCTGCAAGCGAGATTCAATGGCCGGTACCTCCACTTGGGCTAGATCAAAGCCTGCTGTTTGGGCAAATAAAGGCAGCATCCGGCGAGTAGCACTGCCGGCCGGAATGCCCAGTATCTTACCTTCTAGCATTGTTGGATCTGTAATTCCAGTCTCTGCCAAAGACATAATGCTCATGGGTGACTGATTATAATAGATGGCGATCGCTTTCACCGGCGTGTCGGGATTGGTGATATTGAACTCCATCAAACTATTGATATCGCCAAAGCCCATGTCAAAGGCTCCTGCTGCCACTTTGGTGATCGAATCGGCAGACCCTTGCCCGCGCTCAAACTGCACGTCTAGCCCCTCTTCTTCAAAATAGCCCTTGGCGATCGCCACCCCTAGGGGCGCATGAACCCCCTGAATAGCCCAGTCGAGGGTGAAGCGAATGGTGAACAGTTCAGAGGATGGCGCTGGTTCGGTAGGGCTAGCAGCCGTATCAGGGGCGGGGGAATCGGCAGATGGCGCTGGATCGGATGGTGAGGCGCAGGCTTTAAGCAGCAATGTTGCTCCTAGGGCTGCAGAGGCTTGCCCTAAAAATTTGCGTCGATTGATAGGTACCATGATCGATCCCTCCTAGTTACTGGCTTGGTCATCGCTCAACCCGCTTCAGATCCGGGGCTTTTGCAAATCATATATGATGCATGATATATGGTGTGCCGCTATGCGTTGTAGTGTGGGCTACTAAATTGGGTGGACTACACAAGGGTTGCATGAGAACTATCTGAGTATAGGGTTAGATTAAAATAAGTTCTGACGTGAACTGTTCCTTTGAAAACATATTAGGGTAACATCATCTTAGTTGAGTTTAGAATCTGTTGCTCATCGGCTTCAGGGTGTGTTATGGGTGTAGATATATGTCTATGGCACATCGGCGGCTGCCTAGACATGGGTCAATATCTGTTCCTAGATCGTGTTTAGATCAAATGGTGTTCCTGAATCTAGGTATGAGCAACATCTACCCTCACCCTAGCTCTCTCCCAAAAGAAGCAGAGACAAGGATTCTAGCTCTCTTCTCCCTAGGGAGAAGGGTTGGAGATGAGGGCAATTTATACTGCTATCTAGCAATGCCGATCAGAGAATAGGAGGTTAGACCATATGACCATTCGCGCAATGTTTCGCGCTGCAGCGGTGCAGGGCGTATCAGCTCCCTACGATACCCTGCATCTGAAAGTTTTTTATCCAGGACAGATATCGAAGGATAACCAGACTCAAAATTTTGGGGTGGTGTCTGCTGATGTGAGCCAAGCTCCGTTTCCGATCGTTATTTTCTTCAACGGTATTAACTGTGGTGCAGAACTGTACCAATGGCTGGCGGTGACGTTGGCAGAACGCGGCCTTGTGGTCGTCATGTTTAACTGGGTAGCGGAAAACATTCCCGGTATGGTAGCTCTTACGCCAGGGGTGGATCTTGCCATGATGACACCGGCGCTCTATGGTACAGGCCCCACAGCAACGGCCTTACCAACCATCATCCGTGAACTCGAACAGCTACAGACGGAAGGGGTGTTGGCAGGTTTACTAGATCTAGATCGGATCATCCTGGGTGGCCATTCGGCTGGCGGCCGGGTAGCGATCGAAAATGCCAGTCCCAGCTTTTTCTCTAACGTTGTTGCGGCTTTTGCCTATGGGGCCCATTCCGCTGCAACGGTGCAGCTTGGCTATGAGGCAGCTCAAATCTTGCCGCTGCCGGATCAAGTGCCCATGTTATTGATGGGGGGCACCCGTGACGGGGTGATGGTTAACAGCAGTCATCGCTATGGTACGACTTGGGAGCAGGCACAAACGCCAGTGGTGCGTACATTTCAGGAAGCGATCGCTGGCGGCAGAAACGACAGTTATCTTTGTATTCTAGAAGGCGCAAATCATTTTTCAATTGCGGATGGGGTGGATGGTACAACCGGCCACACCTTCCTGGATTATCCTGAAACTCAGCCAGCAGATGCAGTGCGATCGCTCCTAGCAGAGACGATTGGACTATTTCTTGATGCTCATGTTCGAGCCAAGGAGGAAGCGATCGCGGCTTTGGATCAGCTCTTCGTCACACCTCAACCGTTCATCGTTCGATGGGATAGGAAATAAGGTGTTGAGTAACAGGATGATTCTGCAACACTGAGTCTGCAACACTGAGATTGAGGTTGAAAGAGTGCACCCCGAGGATATAGACCTCACCGTTCGGCTGAGGCGGCATTGCTGAATTACGATAGTGCGCTAACGAATCGTGAGCGTCTCGCTCCCATTCCGATTTCATATCTTCATTCAGCAACGACGAACAAAAGAGCTGGAGGACGAGGAGTATAGGTTGCAAACATGGGATGCACTCGTTGAAAACTACGCCCTATTCAGCCATGAGGATGCCCCGGAGCTCTCCACCGCGATACCGAGTGGTGTGGACATCAACATAGAGCATGTTGCTATCTAAAGCAGCTAGTTGTTCGTCGGTGAGCATATAGTCTCCCAT
>DATNRH010000156.1 GCA_036703605.1 Candidatus Obscuribacterales bacterium
GCTCCGGTGTGAGCGGTGTCGTTACCTTTAGACCAGCGCTGGATAAGGCTGTATAGACGCCCTGGGTGTCAAGCTGATCCACCATAACACCATGACCAACCCGATAAGGACTGATGGCGCTATCGCTATTTCCCATCACCAAAATTCGACAGGCCGATTGTTCACCTCCAGCCGAGACCGATCCCTTTTGGGTAAATAAGGAGCGATCGCGGTTCACCACATCATCCCTGAGTTGCTCGATAGTCACTTCCTTTAAAGCTAAGGCAATCCCTAGGGCACTAGCTCCCTTAGAGAATGAGCTGGCCTGCCCTAGGTTACTGCTAACGACCTCTGCACCTCGCTGCTCTGCATCTTGCAATCGAGCTGGGGTCATTGCTGGACATTTAACTTCCACACAATGGACATCCGCTAAATTAGATATGCCCGCTTGGGCGATCGCCTCCTCCACGGCAGCGGCAACCAGCTTAATTTGTGTCAGAGTACCATACTCCTCCGGCAGTAAAATATGGGTATTGGCAACGCCAACCGTCAGGCGTTTCTGGGAAGGAGGGGTAGCGGGTGCAGCAACGTTACGACGGGTAAAGACCGTGTAATGAGGACTCATCAACCCACCACAGAGGCCGATCATCATCATGGGAATCCGATCAAATACTGCTTGGGGTGTGAGATGCAAATACTCTGAGAGCAGCAGTTGCATACAGAGGGCGCTATAGCCTCGGGCATAGCCGGTTCCCTCTGTTTGGGCGATGATGGCCACGATATCTTCAGCGGCGATCGCCTTTGTTTCCAGTAACTGCTGTAAACCACTGACATCCTCTGGGGCGGTCATGGGTAGGCGATAGACACCGGTTTCAGTCCAAGTTGATTCCATGCAAAACTCCTGAGGTGATGGGAAAAAGGGATAGGCTACTGGGGGTCAAGCACTATGCGAGCAGAGTCTAGGGTTGAGTTAATGTGGCTGAGCAATAGGTGGGTAGCTTGGTCTACGTCTTTGGCGCGGTAGGCAGCTAGGATGGCCCGGTGTTCGGCATCGGCGGAGGCGCGCTGACCAGGATGCTGGGTAAACGATAGATTGATATAGAGGGTGGCAATATCAGACAGGCGTTGGAGAACATTATGCAAATGGGAGGTGGGGACGGGGCCGTGGAGCAGCCGGTGGAAGTCGCGATTCAGCACAATCCATTCGGCTTGGTCAGGTTCGGTGTCCATCTGATCCAGCAATGCTTCGGCGGCTTGCAGTTGGGCATGGGTCACCTGCCCTATACTTTTACGCACGGAGAGGGGGATGAGAGCAGCACGAATGTCAAAAATTTCTTCGAGCTCTGCCAAGGTAGGGGTATGAACCACGGCTCCGCGAAAGGCATCTAGGTCAATCAAGCCCTCACTACTCAGTTGCCGCAGGGCTTCGCGGATGGGGGTGACACTCATCTGCAAAGATGCCGCTAGGTCAGCCTGAACCAGACGGGTACCGGGGGGCAAATGCCCTGCCAGAATCAATCGCCGCAGATGCTGGGTGACATTTGCCTGGCTGGTGCGAGGACTGGGCACAAGGTTAGGAATCGTAGGTTTGGCGGCCATGCAGGATTCTCATAGTACAAGCGATCGCTCCTCAACAGATGGCAACTGGCTATCTAACGTGATCTGAACCCCATAGATGAGGGGTCTCGTTATAAATAGAACAACGTGATGCTGCGATTGAGTCGGTGCCGTATATTATATATCATATATGATTTGAGTTTGACTAGGGTAGGTCAAAGCGATCGCCCCATACTTGTCTATAAAGAATTGAAACGCTTGATCCAAGTCTAGGGGTTACCCATGGTTTTCTTGGGCACACTAAATCCAGGAAGACTAGAGTATGGCCATCTCTCCACCCATATCACAACCTAGTGCCCGTACTAGGCTCACTGCATTGCATTCCCCTCTCTACAGTTGCAGACCACAGTTGCAGGTCACAGTAGGCCATGGATATTGGGTTGGCTAACGGTCTTATCAATCACCATCCCCCGGATGATTGTCCAATTGTTTGAGGCGACCCATTGAATAGAAACTTGAACTTCTTGCAGTGCATTCACCTCAACGATTTAGAACAAGGGCGTTGCTGAATCGATCCATGATTTGCCCTCATCCCCAATTCTTCTTCCCAAGGAGAAGGGAGCTAGAATGCTTGTCCCCTCACCCTGGAGAGCTAGGTTGAGGGCAGATTTAGGACTTCATGCTTGTATTCAGCAACGCCAGACAAAGGAACGCTTCTGTCCTTTGTCTTCAATCGTTTCCATTCCTTTTAGGAGAATTAATGATGAGTACCCAGCTCCTCCGTCCAGAACTCGGCGACTTTAGCAGTATTGTATGTTTCAAGGCTGTTATTGTAGGAGTCGAAGAAGCCCTAGGAGAAAAAGCCGCAGCGATCGCATTTTTAGCAGCCGGTCGCCTACGGGGTAAAAATTTAGCGAAAGACTTAAATCTTAGCAATGCCAACCTGCCACTGGATCAAGTTGCCATCTTGTTGAACAAAGCCTTAGGAAAAGACGGCACCTGCCTATGCCTCGTAGACAACATCCTTGAAGTTGGTGAAACCTATCAAGTTTTTTGTCGGGAAACTATCTGTTCTGCTGGAGAACCCCAAGGCTCTAACCGTAATTTGTCCTTTACTCTCGGTGCAGTGCAAGGTGCTTTAGAAGAAATTACCCAAAAACGGCTGCGGGGTAAACAAATTGCCTCGGTTTTACGGGGCAGTGACCATGACGTCATTGAGTTTGGGGTTTTATAGCTGTCTACATCAAGATTGTTTAATATGTTCTCTTTCCTACGCAATTTATTCTATTCTTCACCTAAGAGAGAATATCAAGCCAGGATCGAAAGCTTTCGATCCTGGTAACAGGCGTACATTAGAGAGGTTCTATACGTAAGTTTTCTGATCTAGGCAATACCTTGATTCCGTTACTTCAAAGACGTAGTCTGATGCCTCCCTTCATGTTGAGACTATGCTTGAACCTCTAATCTCTAGTTCATCACAACCATCAACCAAATTCTATCTGTAGCTACTACTAGCTGATAGCTACATCTATGAAAACAACCACAGGTAAGACATTCATTGATGTCTTTGAGGAGACTGCTGGGGTTACAACGTATCCTAGCAGCCTCACCCCAAACCTTCTCCCGACCGGACAAGGGCTAAGACCGCTGACGCTTAAAGGTTGGATGAGGCTAGCGGGAGATATTCTGTCGCTTTTTATCAGATTTAGTACCAGTTCATCAGGTCAAGACCTTCACTCTAAGAACTTTGAGACTTGAGGGGTTTGACATTCAACTATTACCGAAGTCTTTCACTTTCTTTCACTTTCTTTCCCTTTAGGAGATTTTACAATGAGTACCAACCTGCTTCGTCCAGAACTTGGTGATTTTAGTAGTATTGTATGTTTCAAAGCTGTTGTGGTAGGAGTTGAAGAAGCCCTAGGCGAAAAAGCCGCAGCGATCGCTCTCTTAGCTGCTGGTCGCCTACGAGGTAAGAGTTTAGCCAAGGACTTACAACTGAGTGCTTCTAACGTACCGTTAGATCAACTAGCAACCTTGTTAAATAAGGCGCTAGGAAAAGATGGTACCCGCCTATGCCTCATAGACAACATCCTTGAAGTTGATGGCACCTATCAGGTCTTTTGTCGGGAAACAGTCTGTTCTGCTGGAGAACCCCAAGGCTCTAACCGTAATTTGTCCTTTACTCTCGGTGCAGTACAAGGTGCTTTAGAAGAAATTACCCAAAAACGGCTGCGAGGCAAGCAAATTGCCTCGGTTTTACGGGGCAGTGACCATGATGTCATTGAGTTTGGGGTGCTGTAACCATTCTGGATGATCATATCAAATCCGGTTGAACATGCCATTTATTCAAGGCAGTGGCAATGCTGGAGATCTACAGCCCCCTTATCGAAAGAAGCGAAGAGGGGATTGAAGACAGGATGTTACAGCTATGGGCGTTGCTGAATAGCGATATGATTCCTCAACATGTTGCATGGAGTTTCAGATCCTGTGGCTAGAGGTTCATAGCCTCATGCAGCAACACCCAGTCATGACCTTTCAGCCGGATTGGATAGAAGACGTCTGATAGTTCTCACCCTGCACGGTGTTGCGAAATCCTAGGAAAATTCTGCAACACCGTGCAGGAAGTTTCAGATCTTCTAGCTAGAGGCTCATACCCTGATTCAGCAACACTCATGGATGAAGGAGAGGACAGCCAAAGCTTTCGAGCTTCCCTGATGCCAACTCGCGGGACATATTTCTCGTCACCATTCTGAAATAGCAGGATTGATCCCTAGATGGTAGGTCAAGGTGTGTCTTCAGTTACTGCAGAGTTCAGGTTATCCATAGAGGATGTTGGAAACTTAGACGGATTTGGGGGTTTAGGGTTGAGCATAGCGTTTCGACCCTCGACCCGCAAGATACTCCATCTATAACATCAGATATCAGGGAGAAAAATTTGTGTTCAACCTACGCACGGCAATGTTTGCCTTCATCCTACTGGCGCTATTGCTGCTGGCAGGGCGTTTTGTAAAACAACGAAGTCGATGGTGTCAGCGTCTCTATTTACCTGCCTCCATTATGGCTGGGGTGCTGGGGCTGCTGCTGGGGCCGGGAGTCTTGGGGGCGATCGCCACCTCCATTGGGGGTGAAGATACGCTCTTGTCCGGTGGGTTATTTTCCTCGGATATTAGCACCGTCTGGTCTCAAATGCCGGGGGTCTTTATCAATGTGGTGTTTGCGGCATTGTTTTTGGGGGAATCAATCCCTGCACCCCGCGATATTTGGCGAAAGGCTGCTCCCCAAGTTGTTTTTGGCCAAACCCTGGCCTGGGGGCAATATGTAGTGGGTCTCTTAGCCACCATTGTGATTTTGATGCCCCTGTTTGATATCAACCCCATGGCGGCAGCCCTGATTGAAATTGGCTTTGAAGGGGGCCACGGCACAGCGGGAGGGATGGTTGAAACCTTGTCGGAGCTTGGCTTTGCCGAAGGGGGCGACTTAGCTCTGGGGTTAGCAACTGTGGGAATTGTGTCTGGTATTGTCTGCGGGACGGCTTTGTCCGACTGGGGACGGCGCAAGGGCCATGTGTCGATGCTCAACCGGGATGTGATGGAGCCGTCCGAAATTCCTGACCTGAATGTGTTGGCTGAAACCCCCGAAATTCGTCAGCAGCGGGCCAGGCTATTACACAATCTGTTGATCGATCCCCTGTCGATTAATGCGGCTATTGTGGGGGCAGCGATCGCGGTGGGGTGGCTGATTCTAGAAGCCCTAAAGTGGATTGAGTCGGTCACCTGGGGGCAGTCGGGCTTTGCCCTGTTTCCCTTTGTGCCGCTGTTTCCCTTGGCGCTCATCGGTGGCATTGTGGTGCAGGTCATTCTCAACCGTCTGGGATTGGGCTCCTTAATCATCCGCCCTATGGTGCAAAATATTGCCGGGGTGGCACTGGATGTGTTGATTGTGGCCGCGATCGCCTCTATTTCCCTGCAGGTCATCGGTGCAAATCTTGGTGTATTCCTAGTGCTGAGCGTGGTGGGAGTATTATGGAATGTCCTGATCTTTCTTTGGTGGGCCCCTCGGGTCTTTCCCACCTACTGGTTTGAGAAAGGCATTGGCGACATGGGGCAATCCATGGGGGTTACAGCCACCGGCATTTTGCTAATTCGTATGGTGGATTCAGATAATCACACTGGTGCGTTTGAAGGATTTGCCTACAAGCAACTGTTTTTTGAGCCGATTGTCGGCGGTGGCTTATTTACAGCGGCGGCTCCTGCCTTAATCAACCGTTTGGGCGCAGGCCCTATGCTGGCGATTACCAGCGCGCTGCTCCTCATGTGGATCATCATTGGCTATAGCCTAATTCGCCAATCTCGCAGGCCATCCATGGGGGAAACTTAGCAGTTTTTGGCGTTGCTGAATGAAGATATGACATCAGAATAGAAGCAAGATGCTCCCACAACCTTGATGGTGAATGAAGTGCGCGTGTGAGCGTCTTACTCACGGTTTGTGAGTGCCAATCCTATCGCTATTCAGCAACGCCCGTTTTTGAATGATCGAGCGGCGAGATTGTGGAACGCTGAGGCCTATGTAACAATCGTGACTATCTTGCTTGTCTAGCTGAAACCTCATAGCCGTGATCGCTGCCCCCACCCAGGCATCATGTCTCATAACCAAGACGGCAATCGAATCATCTTTTCCCGTCAGTAAGCCATAACCGTTTGTCCATGACCGTTGCTCTACCCCTAGCGCTGTATGAAACAGAACCGATCGACTCCCATGAGCTACAGTGTGGCACCTACTGGTATGAAGGATGCTGTCCGACAACAGGTGAATGGCTGCGACTGCCGCGATCGCCCTTGGCAGAAGCTGTTGCGCGGCGGGTGATGCATGAGTTGGTGACGGATCCCATTACCCAGGATGGCAAGATGTATGGGGTGCTGTTGGCAGCAACGGCAACGGCAGAGATCCAGGTGCTCAAGGCATTTTCAGGAACCTTGCAGGGGCAGACTGATCCGCCAGGTTGGGTGCCGCCCCTGCCGGCTCGTCAGATGTTAAGAACGGCAGAAACCGAGACGCTGCGCCAGCTAGAGCAGATGAAGCACCAGCTTCAGGATCTGCACAGCTTGCCGGTACGCCAGCAGTATGCAGAGGTGAAGCTGTGGTGTGATCAACAGCGGCAGCAATTGAGCGATCGCCATCGGCAACGGCAGCAGCACCGACAGCAGCAGCGCGTCATGATCCAGCAAACCCTACCCGCAGCAGAGCAGGCGATCGCCCTCGATGCCTTAGATCAGCAAAGCCGTCAGGATGGAAGCGAGTTGCGCCATCTCAAACGCCAGCACCGTCAGCAATTGCAGCCCTTGGAAGCAGCGATCGCCCAAGCCGATGCTCAGATGCGTCAGATCAAGCAAGCCCGAAAGCATCTATCTCGGAGCCTCCAGAGCCAGCTCCATGAGGCGTACCAACTCACCAACTTTGCGGGAGAATGGCGATCGCTGCCCGATCTAAACCCTCACCTGCCCAGCGGCACCGGCGACTGCTGTGCCCCCAAGCTGCTCTACTACGCCGCCACCCATCAGCTCACTCCCTTGGCGATGGCTGAATTTTGGTGGGGCCCCTCCCAGGGCGATCGCGTGGCGGGTCGGTTCTACGAAGCCTGCGCTGACCGTTGCCAACCGCTTATGGGCTTTATGCTGTCAGGGCTATCCCAGGCGATCGCCCCCCAGCCTTCCCTGCCCATCCTCTATGAAGACGACTGGCTGGTAGCCGTAGACAAACCAGCAGGACTGCTTTCCGTGCCCGGACGCACCAGCGATCGCCAGGACAGTGTCCTGAGCCGCCTCCGTGCGCGTCTCCCCTCCGTAACTGCCGTTCATCGATTGGATCAAGATACCTCTGGGGTGCTGTTGCTGGCCAAAACTCCAGAGAGCGATCGCTCTCTGCGGCAGCAGTTTCAAGCTCGCCA
Organism: Candidatus Obscuribacterales bacterium; assembly: GCA_036703605.1. Taxonomy (NCBI): domain Bacteria; kingdom Bacillati; phylum Candidatus Melainabacteria; order Candidatus Obscuribacterales; species Candidatus Obscuribacterales bacterium. The sequence goes on from DATNRH010000156.1 coordinate 7,481, forward strand.
AGTGCGAAAAACCTATGAAGCCATCGTCATCGGTCACGTGGCCATGGATCAAGGCCACATCGATCTGCCTTTGCAAGCTGACCCCGATCATGCCCCACGCCAGCTCGTTCACCCTCAGGGCAAACCCAGCCATACCTACTATCGCGTCATCGAGCGCCAGGGCGATCGACCCAGATTAGAATTCGTACCCATCACCGGTCGCACTCACCAACTGCGCGTTCATGCTGCCCAGGGGCTGGGGTGTCCCATCTGGGGCGATCGCCTCTATGGTGGAGGTGTGGCCGACCGCCTGCACCTCCACGCCCATCACCTCACCTTTTGCCATCCCCATCATCAAACCTGGCTGACCCTCTCTGCACCTCTGCCGTTTTGAGGCTCATCTAGCTGATCTCGATCAATATCTATGGGCAG
>DATNRH010000157.1 GCA_036703605.1 Candidatus Obscuribacterales bacterium
GAGATGGCCCAGGCTCTTCAGCAACAGTCCGGGGATTTGCTGCTGCTCTGTACGGATACTCTAGCTTTTAATCCAGCCTTGGTACAGGTGATTCAAATCTTAGAACAGGCTCCGATCCGTCCACCGGTCTTGGTGTGGCAGCAGGCAGGGCGGCGGGGACAGCGATCGGCCAGTCCTGAGTTTTGGTCAGAAACCCAGATCCTGCGCCAGCGGTTAGATGCGATCGCTGCCCAAATGTTGCCCCTGGATATTTTGGTTGAAGACGTCATTTTGCGGATTCAAAGCACCTTAGGGCAACAATATTCCCAATCCCAGTGAGCGCTTCCAGGTAGCATTCCAAGGAGAACTACTCCTCCGGCGGTGGCGGCAGATCATCGGGCAGGGGCAAGGTGACGCGAAAGAGCTGGAACGCATCGGTTTCCTCTAGTTTTTCGGCTTGATCTAGGGGTAAGCCTGTGCGCCGCAGCCGCCCTGGATAGCCCAGCAGCAGGATGGAGTCGGGTGCATCCGGGCGATCGCCCAAGCGCTGTAGACGCTGGATCACCAAACTGGGAGCGCTCAGATATAAAATCGGCTGCTGGGTATAAAACACTAGGCTGGGCTTACTAAACCCCACCATAGCAATGGGTTCATTGGGCCGCTGTTGCGCAACCGCCACCTGAGCAAGATGGCGCAGGGGAGCTTGGCGTAGTTCATCGACGATAAAGCCCATAGGCATCACCGTCACCATCAAAAAGGCTGCAAAACCGACGATATGCACAGCCCAAAACCATCGCCCCTGCCCCTTGAGCCACAGGGTGACCATGGCGATCGCCATCAGCAGCCAGACAACCGTGCCAGCCTGGAGCAGCGATGTTTGCTGAATCACCTCCGGCAACGTGGGCATCGCCGGATCATCGCCCATCACCGCAGGGCTATAGAGCAAAGCAATCCCCAAGGCCACAGACAGCACCACGGTTACACCATGACTGAGGCGAATCGCCCAGCCCTGAGATGGCGATCGCAGCAGTTGATCACTCCAAAATAGACCCACAAGTATCGCCGCCGCCGGCATCAAGGGCAGCACATAGCTGGGTAGCTTGGTCACCGCCACGGTAAAGAATCCAAAAATTACCCCGAACCACGTCAGGGCAAACAAACTCAGTTGCCCGGATCGAGGTTGGTCTACCCAGTGCGATCGCCGCCAAACGCGCAGACGAGCGATCGCCACCGGCAGATAGACCGAGCTGGGAAAGAAGCCCGCTAGGACAACAATGAAGTAAAAGTACCAGGGCGCACCGTGGTTGTTGACCACCTGAGTGAAGCGCTCAAAGTTGTGGTAGCCAAAAAAGCTATCAGTGTAGGCAGCCCCATTTTCTAAAATAACCAGCACATACCAGGGTAGCGTCAGGATCACAAACCAGAGGATCCCCAACGCCAGATGCATTTCCTTCCACAGCACCGTCCATAGGTTGCCGGTGTACGCGAGAAAGCCAAGGATGGTTAAGCCAGGAATGACCAAACCCACCGGCCCCTTCGCAAGCACGGCTAAGGCCGTGAGAGTATAAAACGCAAAATACCATCCCTGCTGCACTCGGGGGCGATCGCGTTCCGTATAGCCGCAGAAAAATGACAGGAGGGCTGTTCCCATGCAGCCGCTGAGCAACATATCCGACACGCCCGTGCGCGCCCAGATTAACGTATGAGGATTCAACGCCATCAGGGCAGCCCCAATCCAAGCGGCCGCCCATCGCTGGTCTGAAGCAGACTGGGGATCATTCGCTTGGGCGGGGGATGGAAACCCAAAACGGCGCAGTACGTAGAATCCCATCACCGTCAGCGCAGTGGCGGAGAGGGCCGACGGCAGGCGCACCGACCATTCGTTGACCCCCAGGGTTTGATAGGCGATCGCCATCAGCCAATAGATGAGGGGAGGTTTATCAAATCGAGTATCCCCGTTAAAGTAGGGCGTAATCCAATCTCCCGTGACAGTCATCTGGCGAGCAGCTTCAGCAAACAGAGGTTCTGTTTCGTCAATAAGACCCACGCTGCCCAGATGCCAAAAAAAGGCTCCACCGCAGAGCAGCGTCAATCCAAGGGCGGCTAGTCCCCAACGGAGAGTAGGATGCTTATCCCACGATTGAACCAATAGGGAGAAAGGCGTAGAACGGGAATCCATGACAGGCTGTATCCATCAAGTCTGACCTTGATCATAAGCTGTCTTGAGGGAGGTCAGGGGTTTGGGATCAGATTTCTGGGATCGGTGGTAGGCTCTGTCTGAATGGCAGCTCAAAACCTGCGGTAGTGAATGGAGTTCCAGCCCCTTAGGCGCGCCATGAATAGCTGTCCCAGCGCTATCTCTACCAGCAACAGGCACGCTTAATCTTCAGGACAGTCTAGAAAGGAGACATGGATCATGCTTGCTCCCTGGCGATCGCCCTTGGCTCGGGCTCTGCATCGCAATCGTTCCCTAGCCTATGCTCGCTACCTACAGTTGGCGACTGTGCGGCCAGATGGCCGACCGGCTAATCGCACGGTGGTGTTTCGCGGATTTTTGGATGACAGCAATCAGCTACGGATAGCAACCGATGTCCGCAGCCAAAAAATTGACCAGATTCAGCATCAGGCCTATGGCGAACTCTGTTGGTACTTTCCCAAAACTCGCGAGCAGTTTCGCCTGGCAGGCTTCTTAACGGTGGTCACCCATGCTGAACCAGAACCGATGCTGCAAACCGCGCGGCGATCGCTCTGGCACGCCCTTTCCCCAACAGCCCGCAGCCAGTTTGCCTGGCCCGATCCCGGCGCGCCACGGATAGACGAGGATTCAGACATAGGTTCAGAAGCGATCGCGCCCATCCTAGACCTAGAGCAGCCGCTGGACACCTTCTGCCTGCTGCTGCTGGATCCAGATAGTGTTGATCATCTAGACCTGCGGGGAGAACCACAGCATCGCTGCCTGTATGAGCGCCAAGGAGAAGCCTGGACTAGCCAGGCCGTCAATCCTTAGGGTTTAGTGGTACTGAGGGTTTGGTAGTCAGGTAGCTAAATTCCCGTACCGTTGAGAAACTCTTCAATGGCCCGATCATTCAAGCGGCAGGAGTCAGAATCTTGGTCAGCTCCGTGATCCGAGGGCGCACCCATGGTCACCAACACGCGCTGGGGAGGAGCCGCTTGCTGCCATTGTTCCACTTGTTGTTCTAGGGCCTCAATGCGATCGAGGAGGGCTCGAATCACCTGCGCTTCCGAGTCGGGCAGGCGACCGTGCTCCAAGGGTTCGACCCGTTCACCGGAGCGATAGACGATCCGGCCGGGAACCCCCACCACCGTGCAGTCTGATGGCACGTCTCGAAGCACCACAGAACCAGCCCCAATCCGTACATTATCGCCAATTTCTAAATTACCCAGCACCTTAGCGCCAGCACCCACCACCACGTTATTGCCTAGGGTTGGGTGGCGTTTACCGCTTTCCTTGCCGGTTCCGCCCAAGGTCACCCCTTGGTAGATCAGGACATAGTCACCAATGATGGCCGTTTCGCCAATCACAACGCCCATGCCATGGTCGATGAACACGCCACGACCAATGGCCGCACCAGGGTGAATTTCGACGCCCGTGATGAAGCGCGCCAAGTGGGAGATGACCCGGGGAATCAGAGGGAGCCGCCAGCGATAGAGTTGATGGGCAATGCGATGTAGGACTAACGCTTGCAGCCCGGGATAGCACAGAATGACTTCAAGCCAGTTGCGGGCTGCCGGGTCGCGGTCAAAAATAATGCGGAAGTCGGCCGTTAGGGTAGACAGCACGAGTCTCTAACCTCGGTGTGCAATAGTTGGACAACGTTCGAAAGGTGGAACGGACGCCGCAGTTCAGCAAACAGGCTCAGCGCCGTAGGTTACTTCTCTAGAATCCTACAATGCACGGCTGCCCTATCCCTACCCCTAAATATCTTAACGTTCTGCGTCAACGAAATCCCACTAAGCCTTCACTTCAAATGTCAGGAGGGGCACAAAGGCTGACTTCATCAGCGATCGCCCCTACTACCCTACATCCTCGACGATCTACACCCCCTTCAATCCCACCATTGCTGCCCAGAGCGTGAGATGCCTTGAACCCTGAAGTTCTGTAGGATGAATCTTGCGTGGCATGATGTTGAAGAATAATGAGCTGCCAAGCCGTGGAGCAACAACGATGAACATTGGCATTGTGGGACTGGGGCTGATTGGCGGATCGCTGGCCATCGACTGGCGATCGCTAGGCCACACTATCTTGGGGGTAAGCCGTCGCCCTAGCACCTGTGAGGCGGCGATCGCTCGCGGCATCGTAGACCAGGCAAGCTGCGACCTGGCTCTGATGGCCGAGGCGGAGGTGGTGGTGCTCTGTACGCCCCTCGGGGCCTTCTTGCCCACGGTGGATCAGCTCTTACCCCATCTATCGCCGGAGACGATTGTCACCGATGTGGGTTCGGTCAAAGGCTGGGTGGTGGAGGCGATCGCCCCGCGCTGGGAGAATTTTGTGGGCGGGCATCCCATGGCGGGCACGGCGGAGAGCGGTCTCGATGCTGCCTTGACGGGGCTCTTCCAAAACTGCATCTATGCGATCACGCCCACTGCCCACACGCCGATCCGCGCCGTGGAGGTAGTCACCCAGCTCGCGCGATCGCTGCAAGCCCAAGTTTACAAGTGTGACCCGCAAGACCATGATCGGGCCGTGGCTTGGATTTCCCATCTGCCGGTGATGGTCAGCGCTAGTTTGATTGCTAGCTGCATGAACGAGGAGAGTGCTACGGTGCGATCGCTTGCCCAAACCCTTGCTAGTTCTGGCTTTCGAGATACAAGTCGGGTGGGTGGCGGCAATCCAGAACTGGGGGTGATGATGGCCCGGTATAACCAAGCCGCGGTGGTGCGATCGCTGCAAGGCTATCGTCAGCAGTTGGATGCCATCATCCAGACCATCGAAACCTCCGACTGGGACAGCCTAGAGACGCTGCTTGGGCAAACCCAACGCGATCGCCCCGCCTTTGTCGATCCGGCCTAGCCCCTACTCCACATCATCCAGTTCCTTGCGCCGCTGACGCCGCTGGGCCAGCTTAGATGCCCGCAGCATCCGCATGATCCAATCCATCAACGCCACCAGCGTCAGCAGCGCCACCAGAGCGAGCACCAGCGTGCTAAATAGTTCAATGCTGTCATGCTGGGTGGCGTTGAAGACCAGATAACTGGTGTAGGCCAGGTAGTAGCCCAAGAAGAGCAGCCCTTCCCAACGATCGACAATGCCCCCGGTGAAGAAAATGGGTAAACAGGCGATCGCCACCGCCACCATCACGGGAATATCAAACCGCAGGGCCGGCAGGGCAATGGGCAAGCCCTCGGGCGCAATCATGCTGCATACGCCCATGACAAACAGAATATTGAAAATATTGCTGCCGATCACATTACCGATAGCAATATCCTTCTCTCCCTTGATGCTTGCCATCACCGACGTAGCCAGTTCCGGCAGCGAGGTGCCTACCGCCACAATCGTCAGGCCAATAATCAGCTCACTGAAGCCCAAGGAACGGGCGATCGCCGAGGCACTGTAGACCAAGGAGCGCGACCCCAACACTAACATGGCAAAGCTGACAACAATCCAGCCTAGACGAATCGCAATCTGACCTTTGCGCGGGCGTTCCAGGGCGATTGCTGGAGGGGCATCAAGATCCAGCGCCGCGATTCGGGCATCTTCCGACTCCTCGCGACGACTTTGGTAAATGATAAATCCGGTGTAGATAAGCGCACCTAGAAACAGGATCATCCCTTCTAGGCGACCTATATTGCCATTCCAGGCCATGGCCATGGTCGTGATGGAGATACCAATCAGCAGCGGCACCTCCAAACGAATAATTTTTCTCGACACCACCAAGGGCGTCACCACCGACGAGATGCCTAAAATCAGCAGTACATTGGCAATATTGCTGCCGACCAAATTGCCCACGGCTAAATCTCCCAAACCGTCGTAGCTCGATTGCACCGACACCACCAATTCTGGGGCACTGGTACCGTAGGCCACAATCGTCAACCCAATCACCAAGGGAGAAATGCCAAACGCCAAAGCTAGGAAAGATGCATGATTGACTAGCATCTCCGCCCCAGCAATCAGCAGCGCACAGCCCACAATAAAAAGCAGAATCACCGTACTATCCATAAACGAGCCTAGGGAGTTGGCAGCGAACAAACACGAAACTCAGGGAATGAAAACGTCTTGAGGATGAACCTCGACAGCAGAGCGATCGCTTCCACAAACTAACCAAGACAGCGATCGCCTCACCCACCACCGTCTGTTCAACGCAGAAGTCAAAAGCAGGGATTGAGGCGATCGCTGTCCATCCAGACTAGACATTGGAACGCTTGGCCAAACCGTCTTTCATCCTGAGAATGCATCACGCGATCGCAACGGCATGGCGCAAGCCAGGCAAACATCAAGACCTAGCCCACGGTAATGAATCCTATTCTCAGAATAAAGTCCAGCCTGCCCCGATGTAAAACGGCTGACTTAACCATCACCTAGTATGCCCATCCAAGCAGCCTCCCTACAACGATAATCACGCTTTGAACGTTGCCGATGGGGTGGGGTTCAAAGCCGCCTTGGGATAGGGAATCCGCTTATGGTTGAACTGCTGCCAAACCTGCACAAAGATTTCTGCCACCTTGGCTAAATCGGCACGGCTAAGCCCAGAATCCACCAACTGATTATCCTGCCAGCGGTGGCGCATAATTTTGTTGACTGTGGACAGCGCTTCCTCGGGGGTGGCATCCTTAAGCGATCGCAGGGCTGCCTCACAGGAATCTGCCAGCATAACAATGCCAGTCTCCCGTGACTGAGGAATGGGGCCGTCGTAGCGGAAGTCCGCCTCATTCACCACCAAATTCGGGTTTTCTTTGGCGCGCTCTTGGGCCTGGTAATAAAAGTAGGTAATCAGCATGGTGCCCTGGTGCTCTGGAATAAACGAGCGCACAGCCCGGGGCAGGCGGCACTTGCGGGCCATGACCAACCCTTCGGTGACGTGTTTTTTGATAATAGCGGCACTTTTCCAAGGATCGTTAATCAAATCATGTTTGTTGGTCCCACCCATTTGATTTTCAATAAACCCCATGGCATCGTGCATTTTACCAATGTCGTGGTACAGGGTGCCGGTGCGAATCAGTTCCACATTGCAGCCCAGGGCCCGGGCCGCGGCCTCCGCGAGGGTCGCCACAAACAGGGTGTGCTGGAAGGTGCCCGGCGCTTCCGAAACGAGGCGCTTCAGGAGGGGACGGTTGGGATTCGACAGCTCCACCAATCGAGTAGGCGTAACGAGGTCAAACCCATGTTCTAGGTAGGGACTAACGCCCAAGGCGACGACGCTCCAGGCAATACCCAGCAGAGTCTGAATACCGGCAGCCGTGAGCACGGCATACCAAACAGGACTGGTAGCCGCCGTCAACATCAGGCTAAGACTTAAATACACCACCCCTTGGGTCAAGCCTACGCCTAAGCCTAAGAGAGCCAGCTCCTCGCGCGATCGCATCCGACCAGATAGTACAGCGCCCACCGCACTGCCCACCGCGCTCGCCAAAAGGGAATTGAGCGCCACTTCCATACCAATGGGCAGCACAATCCCCAGCAAGGCAATCACCGTCATGCTTAGAGGAGAGCCATAAAAACTACCGATTAAAAGACCAATGGCAGGCAAGCTGCTGCCGGGCAAGCCGAGGGCGATCGCCAAGGGAGCCGTTAACACCAACAGCAAAATCAGGACGTGGTCACGCAGTCGTAGCCGGGCATAAAAAATACGCTCAGAAAGCCAGAAAATGGCGATCGCCCCACTGATCAGCGCAGCAAAGCCTGCTAATGCCAGGTAATTGAGGCGGCGGCGACTCATGCCAAAGTGATCCAGCAGCACAAAATCAGCCTGGGTAATCGTGTCCCCCGCTTCTACAATGGTCTCCCCCCGACGAATAGCCACCATTTCTGGATCAATGGCCTCCGCCGCCTGCTCAGCCCGAATACGGGTCTGTTCCGGATCTTGGGTGAGGTTAGGGCGCACCACCGAGTCAAGCAACTCAACAGCCAAGGGTCTTACAGAATCTGACATACTCACCGCCACCTGAGCCTGAATGGCTTGGCGGCGAATACTGCTGGGCAAGCCTGGAGGAATGCCTTGGAGCAAAATGCGTTCTAGCACTTGACGCATCTCCCCTTGCACCTGAGTCCATTCCTCATCCGTTAAATCTAGGAGGTAAGGCCCAAAGGGTTTATCCAACTCATCGGGATCATTCTCAAGCTGATCCGCAACAGTCCTATAGCGATCGCGGGCTCGGCTGATCGTACTCTCCATATGCTGGACTTCATCCTCGGACTTGTCTCGCAGCGCCGTCCGTAGCTCTAGAATCGCCAGTTGTTGGGAACCACCCAGCCCATTAGCTGAGGAGGGTACACGAGTTGTGCTGGCGCTATCCGCTGGCATCCCCGGAGCCGCAGGACGCGGTGGTGGCGGCTGGAGCGTGGTGGCTGTGGAACTTGGCGCAGCAGAGCGCGATCGCGTCGAACCTTGCTGCACAGCAGACCAAATACTCCGCCATTCCCATTCGGTGGTGCGCTGGAGATAGCGCTGACTGGCCAGGGAGAGATTGCTGGTGGAGGTAAAGGGAAACCCGCCCAACTGCTTCCGTACATCATTCCCCCGTTGCAGTAGGCGATCAAAGGATTGATAGATCGTCTGATTGGCGGTTTCGTCAATCATCAAAACCGGGATTGAACCGGTACGAGCCGCTTGACGCGCTTCTTCAGTGGTTTTCGTGTCTTCAACCCGAGCATTATCCGGAGCTGTGAGGGTTTCTGGGGCCGTCGTATCCACGGCAAGCTGAGGTTCGTTATAAAACCGATACCCAATCACACTCGTCAGGGAGAGAATAGCCACACTCGTGAGCAACCCGCGCACCACCATGGGGCGCTGCTGGGAAACATCTTGCCGAAACGTCCGAGCAGAACGTTGAGTTGTTTTCATGGTCTGCAGCAATGGAGGTCGAGTCGAAGCTGAGACTGAACTGGGATGAAGCCGTCCGAGGCGATCGCCCAACTGCTGCATCCGAAACCCAAACCTGTAGGAGGAAGCACTCTGATGGGACTGTCGCCATCGATCTAACTGCTGAGTAAGACGTCGAAACGATTTCATCTCTGTACCAAAAATTCGAGTGGGAGAGCAATAGAGTAGCGCGCGGCGATTAGCTCTAGTCCAACAAGACCTAGACAAAGGTCTTGATCAAAACCGTATTAGGGGCAAGACGGAAGAAGCACCACACTCAACAGAACAGAGACATGAAGACGATAGGGCGCGAGGTCAGCGAGATATCCGTGTAGATCCACTATGTTCAGGTCACCCTAGTGTGAACAATTATGGTCAAAATCGCCATCTACCTACAGAATTGTATATTGCGATTATAGAAGCTCAACCGAGAAGACAAGGGACTGATACCTCCAACAGGCTGCATTTCCTTGAAGCAAAGGGATCGTAGCGATCGGTTACCAGAGATACAACTTCAAGCGCATACTCCACATCCTCAAGTAATAGTATATCGAAGCTATTCCACGACGGTCTTCAAACTTAACGGGGCTGCAAGGTCTGGGCCGCTGCGATCGCCCAGCTAGGATCGATGACAGAATTGGGAGTCAGGGCTCCCATCCATGCCGCCGCTAGGCGCTGCACCTCATGCTCAAGCTCTAATCGAGACGAGATCCCCCAAAGCTGGAGCAGGCTAGAGGGGCGATCGCCGTTTCCTTCAACGGCTCCATACCAACACCAAGGCCATCCCAACGCTCCATGGAATGCCCCCGCCAACATGCCCACCGTCATACCCACACTGCGATAGGTATCCACGTCCTGAATCCCCTGCTGCTCGCAGTGATAAAGCGATCGCACGAGGGTCAGAGCCGGTGCATCGGTTATGGTTTGCATAGCTGAAGCGGCGATCGCCAGAGTGGCTTTTAGGGGTCGATCAATTTCTATATCCGAAGGCATTAGACCTACAGCGGCCTCCTTCCGTTTCAGGATTTGGGCCATCCATCGGGCAAGATCCTGCACCCCAGCGGTTATCGTGGCACTGCGGGACGGCTCGAACGGCAACCGGCTCATGATGTGCTGAAACTGCTGCTCGAAGGCGGATAGATCATCGTGGTAAAACAGCATCAAAGGCACCGCATAGCTGATCGCCTGGGCAAGCGATCGCTCCTCTGTGAACCTATCAACAGACTGATCGATAGACAGATCAACCGTGGATAGATCACCCCTAGCGATCGCCCCATGGACTTGAAGCTGATGAACCAGGGCTAAACTGTGCCGCCCCCAGGCAGGCAGCGGGGCGGCAGCCAGGAAATGAGGTTGATATAAAAGATGGGTAAGCGATCGCCCTGGTGAGCGCCGCGCTGTCCATCCCGCAGCCATCAAATCGCCAAAGAGAACGCCCCAATAAACGCCTAGCCATTGATCAATAAGGGATGGAAGATGAGCAAGCGGGTAGACCAGCGGCATAGGTACGTAGATGTAAAACGCTAGAAAATTAATCCGGATAGACGAGTGGAGCGATCGACGATGTGCAGTACACTCATGGCACAGTTAGTGCAGTGCAATTATATAAAGTGCAAGTGTGGACTCTGGACATAACCATAGCAAACAATCATGAACGGCAGGATCACTCACGGTTTCCTCTCTAAT
>DATNRH010000158.1 GCA_036703605.1 Candidatus Obscuribacterales bacterium
GTAAGTTCCACCTACCAACTACCAACCATTTACTCATCTCCGACGTACGCTGGGACACTCACTCGAACAAAATCCTCCGAACTTCTATGCAGAGCATCGGTTTCCTCAATTTATTATGCCCGGCATCTGGATGCCCTGCCGATTGTTCCGCAAATAACTGTGATAATGCTGCATCTTCTACGGGTAGTGATCATGGAGCAAATTTCCAATTTCTTTTCCGAGACAACATGGGCAACCCTAAAATACTTGCACCAGGAGAGTCGTTTGATATTACCGTCTTCTTCGGCGGATCTGACAACAAGGTCGACGCAAACGATATTCTGGTTGCTGCCGGAGCCGAAATCTATTCGATCGCATATCCCGGTTCTTCGGAAGGATGCAATTCCGCGGCCTCGGGAGCTCCCGTCACGTATATCTTTGGATTTTTGGGCGTGGGAGGTTTAGCTCTAACCAGTCAACCATCAGCTGCTCCATCGGCAACACCTTCCGCTGCTCCAACTAGTGAGCCTTCTGCTTCGGCTTCTCCAACTTCATCACCGTCGACAACCCCCACCAGTGAGCCTTCGGCTTCGGCTTCTCCAACATCAACACCGTCGGCAACCCCCACCAGTGAGCCTTCGGCTTCGGCTTCTCCAACAAGTAAGCCATCTGCCACGCCATCGGCTACTCCATCCGCCATGCCCTCGGATTTTCCATCGGCCACACCTTCCAATGCTCCATCAGCAACGCCCTCAGCTACCCCCTCCGCCTTGCCCTCGGCTACACCATCGACCACGCCTTCGGCTACTCCATCGACCACGCCCTCGGCTACTCCATCGGCCACGCCATCAGCTACTCCATCGGCCACGCCATCGGCTACTCCGTCTGCCCTGCCCTCCACTACTCCATCTTCCACACCCTCGGCTACTCCATCGGCTACTTTATCGGCCATGCCCTCAGTTACGCCATCGGCGACACCTTCCGCTGCTCCCTCGGCCTCGGCTAACCCCTCTGCCTTGCCCTCTGCTACTCCATCGGCCCTGCCCTCGGCAACCCCAACTAGCGAGCCATCTAGCTTACCCTCAGCTGCTCCAACCCGTGAAAATTGTGCTGATGTGAAGCTCACATGCCCTCAAAATTTAACAGGCAAAGGCAAGGGCGGGAAGGGCAGCTCAGCCTCTGGAAGAAGCATTCCCATCTGCCTGTTTCGGCAAACAAGCACAAGCAAATCTAAAGGGAAGGGCGACAAGTTTGCTAATCCAAGCATGCCAGCCTACGAGACTGTCTGTACTAATGTTGACGAAATTGACAGTATTGATGATTTCTTTGAGTGTGGATGCTGCTCTTTTCAAGAT
>DATNRH010000159.1 GCA_036703605.1 Candidatus Obscuribacterales bacterium
ACCCGCACCGGCCAGCTTGTGCCGTTCATCTTCCTGTCTAGCCGCCACGACGTGGATGATCGGATTGAAGGGCATCGGACTGGCGCAGACGATTATTTGGTCAAGCCCTTTGAAACCAAGGAATTGGAAGCCAAAATTGAAGCGCAACTGGAGCGATCGCGGCGGATGAATGCCGAAATTGTGCGGTTGATGCAGCAGTCCAACACAGAGCAACCACCGGCCCCCGCAGCACCGCCCCCCGAACCTCTGCCCCTGACGCCTGCCGAAGAGCGCGTCTTTTGGGAAGTGATTCGCGGCTTGACCAATAAGCAAATTGGCGATGAACTGTTTGTCAGTCCACGCACGGTGCAAACCCACCTCAGCAATATTTTGAGCAAGCTCCAGCTAGAAAATCGGGCCCAGTTGATTCGCTTTGCCTATGAGCATGGCTACCATCCTCCCGCAGAACCCCAGGATGAGGACAGCCACTAATACCAGCAGGAGCCATGGAATGATTGGAGTGTATAGTCTCGCCGAATTGCAAGCAGCGATCGCCCGTGAACCCGATCGCTGGCGACCCCTAGTTTTTACCAACGGCTGCTTTGACCTGATCCATGCTGGGCATGTGCGCTATTTGCAAACGGCCAAAGCCTTGGGGCGATCGCTTGTTGTCGGTCTCAATAGCGATCGCTCTATCCAAGGGATTAAACCCCAACCGGCCGGATTGCCCCAGCGACCGATTGTGCCGGAAGCGGAACGGGCGGAAGTGTTGGCAGCGCTGAAATCCGTCGATGGCGTGGTGCTGTTTTCAGAACCCACCGCCACGCACCTGATCACCACCCTCCAGCCCGACATCTACGCCAAAGGGGGCGACTATAACATTGAGACCTTGCCCGAAGCTCCTGCCGTCCAGCACTACGGCGGCCGCATTGAGCTGGTTCAAGTGGAAGTGCCCAGCTCCACTAGCGGCATTATTCAACGCATCCTCGCGGCAGCATCGCCCCCAGCCTAATCCCATCAAAATCAGGTAGGATGCCTATGGTCAATCATGGCGATGGATAATGGGCGGATTTTCTGCAGAGGAGCGCATTGAGTCGCTGAAGGTGGGCATGGTGGGGGCGATCGCCACGGGTTTAGCTTGGTTGCTCACCACGGGGCTGAATCAGTTTATTCCGCTACCGCTGCAGCCGATTTTATTCCAGGGCGATCGCTTTCTGAGTTGGGTTGGAATCAGCCAAGGAGCGATCGCTTTGGTATGCGGCGGCTTATTTGGCATCACCTACCGCTACGTCATCCGCACGGAGACCAATGGGCAACTGAAAACCGGAGCTGTTTTTGCTTTTGGCGGCGTGCGTGGTTTGGCGCTGGTGGAAGTGGGGCTACGGGATGGGTTTCCTCTGTGGAGTTTAGCGATTCCTTTACTGGAGGCGGTGGTGTGGTTTGCGATCGCTGCTCTGTGGATTGATGTGGGGCTGGGGCGCGGCTGGCTAAAACCTTGGACGGGGGGAACAACCGATGTGTAGGCCTAGCGGCGATGGATTTGTGACGTGGCGCTCGCTAGGGTGGGATGGCCTAGACTAGGGAAATCTTGTGTTTCTCCCTGATAGGTTGCTATGACTCCAGAGCCCAGCCCAGAACAGCGTTTTGTACAAAAAACCGTTGATGCCTTCATTCAATGGAGTCCGCTGGGGGGAAGTGGATTTGCCTTTGTGCATTTTCTGCTTCAGCAAGACTGGATGCTGGCGATTTTAACGTTTCCGGCAATGGTGGTCACGTCTGTCTGGGCAAGATACACCAGTGGATTTACAGCCCGCCTAGGAGACATTGCCCATGAACGTAGCGGCAAAGATGCAGATGCCCTAGCTGCTGGGCTGGATCGTTTAGATCGATCGCTGCGAAGTGTCCTATCGCGGTTTGATGAAAACTATCTCTGCGCCCAGGCTAGCGCTTGTCGTCCTTACGTTGGAGATAATGAAGTACCGCTGCCCTCGGGGATTCTTAACCCTGACCTCGATGAAGTCTATGTTCCACTGAAGCTCAGCAGTGAATTTCTGCGGGGATGTGATGGAGACGCCATCCCAACATTGCCAGGATTTAGCGACAAGCCAGACGATATCAAGCAACAGATTGAAGAGCGTCCAACGTTAAAGATCTGGGATTTCTTAGCTCAAAGCCGAGCCACTCCCCAATATAGCAGGCTGGTGATTCTAGCCTATGGTGGCTTTGGTAAAACCACGCTGCTGCGACAGGTTACCTATCTTTATGCCGCCCGTCCCCGCTGGGTACGTCGCCAGTACAAAGCTCCAGCCTTAACCCCTATCCTGCTATTTTTGCGAAAATGGCGAGATGAAATTGCCAAACCGGATGCTCCGAGTCTGCCTAACTTAATCACTCAGCATCATATTCCATCATTGCCGGGAGGGCAACAACTCGATGTTCCGCCACAGTGGGCAAAGCAACTACTGCTTAGCGGTAAGGCGTTGGTGATGTTGGATGGGTTTGATGAGGTTGCAGATGCTCAGCGCCAAGCGGTGAGTCACTGGATTACTAAGCAGATGCAGGACTATGGGAAGTCGGTATTTATCCTCACCTCTCGCCCCAAAGCCTACGGAGATGACTATCAAGCCGAACGGGTGGGTATCCCATTGGCTGTGCAGCCCTTTGATGGGGATCAGCGTGAGCAGTTCATTCGCCAGTGGTATTTGTGCCAAGAACGCTTCCATCGCGGCAATCGCGATACACCTGATGTACGAGAGACGGCAACACAACGGGCAACCCAACTTCTTGAGCAAATTAATCAGAGAAAAGCGCTGAGGAGTATGGCGGAAAATCCGCTGATGTTGAACATGATCGCGATGTTCCATCGAAGCTATCCCGCAGAACAACTTCCCCAGCGACAGACAGAACTCTACCGAGGCATCTGTAAGCTCCAGCTAGGCGATCGCCCCATGGCGAAGCGAGTTGATTTACCCCTCCCTGCCGATACTAGCCAGATAGTGTTGCAGGGTGTCGCGCTGGCGATGACGAAGCAGAAAACAACAGTTATTAATCGAAACGATCTCATAGAACAGATTCAATCCGAGCTACAACGGTTGAATGAGACCGTATCTCCCCAGATTTTCCTAGAGAAAATTGAGCAGGTGAGTGAGCTGATGGTGAAAAAAGATGATGGCTATGAATTTTCCCATCGTAGCTTTCAGGAATATCTCACCGCCGAAGAACTATTACGAACCCATCAAGAAGACCTCATCCTCAGCCACTTCACCGATGAATTTTGGCAAGGCACTATTCTGATGTATGTATCATTGCAGCGTCGCCCCGACGCGCTCATTCAACAGGCGTGCGACCTTGGGGCAGATGCCATCGCCTTTGCCTATGACTGCTGCAAGATGAATTCTAGGGTTTCACCGAGTGTAATAGCCCAAGTCAACAAGCGCCGCTACGAACGCCTTGAAGGCTACCTAAAAGCAGGACAATGGAAAGAAGCAGACCAAGAAACCTATGAGTTGATAAACCAAACACTCGATCGCGTTTGGTCTTTGAAGGGGTTACGTCAGTTTCCCTGTGAAGACTTGCTGCGCTTGGATCACCTATGGGTGACCTACAGCAACGGCCGGTTTGGATTTAGCGTACAGAAGCAAATCTGGTTGGAGGTGGGTGGTAAACTAGACTACGGTGAAGATTGGAATGCTGCTGAAAAAGCCTTTGAATTGATGAGCGATCGCAACGGCTGGCGACAGTCTGGGTCATACATCTCGTACCCAGAAGATGTGATTTTTGATACTAGTGCCCCTGAGGGACATCTCCCTTTATTCCTTTGGAGATTTATGGCAGTTGTGAATCAGTATCAGGTTAAACTTAAGCGTTTTGTATACCGGCGTTATTAGGATTCGGGTGTTGTTCTCTCGCATCTACAGTTGTAACCTTTAGCATATAAGCGCTCCAGCTCATTCCAAAAAGATTATTGGGAACCGTCTCCCCACGGAAAACTAGGTGGTTCGGCGATTCATTACCTGGCACCTAGGTCACGTTGTATCCGTGAATTGCAGCATGGCAATGGTTAGGTTGAGATAATTTACTACCTCGCTCTATCGTTTCAGGGCTAGGGTAAGACCATCAGCGATGGGGATAAGGCTGAGGTGAATGCGATCGTCTTGGTGCAGGGCTGTGTTGAAGTCGCGAATCGCTTGGGTGCGGTTGTCGGTCACGCCAGGATCAGCGACTCGTCCTGACCACAGCACATTGTCAATCACGATGAGACCCCCAGATCGAACGAGCTGGAGCGATCGCTCGTAGTAGTTGAGATAGTTTGACTTATCGGCATCAATGAAGGCAAGGTCAAAGGGTTCGACCTGGTCTGCTAGTAAGCGATCGAGGGTGTCTAGGGCTGGGGCAATGCGCAGATCCACCTTGTGGGCCACACCTGCCTGTTCCCAGTAGCGACGGGCGATCGCTGTATAGTCATCACTGACATCACAGGCGACAATCTGACCATCGTCCGGCAGCGCCAGCGCCATCACCAGAGAGCTATAGCCCGTAAAAACACCAATTTCCAGAATCCGCCGCGCCCCCATGAGCTGCACCAACAGCGCCATCAACTGCCCCTGTTCTGGAGCAATCTGCATCTGCCCCATGGGATGCTGGGCCGTCTCTGCCCGCAGGGCTTGCAGCACCTCGGGTTCTCGTAGAGAAACGGAAAGCAGGTAATTGCGGAGGGTCTCGGTGAGGTTAAGGGTTTCGTTAGACATGGGTGCCGGGGAATGCTACAGGTTCCATCATGCCACGGGCTCAGACTTTGAACAGTAAAAGCCACAGGGGAATCGTCAACAGCAGCAGGCCGCTGGTTAACACAATGCTGCTGGCGATCAATTCCCGATCGAGTTCATATTCCTCCGCAAGGATGAGACCAGCGAAGGCACTGGGCATTCCTGCCATCAACACCACGGCTAAACAGGCCTCCGAGGGTAGACCGATCAGGGTGGTGATCAGACCCACCAGCGCCGGGATTACTAACACTTTCAAGAGCGTGGGAGCGATCGCCCATTTGAGGCTACTCCAGCCCTTGAGCTGGCTCAGGCGAATGCCCATCAACGACAGCGCCACGGCAATCACCACCCACACCGATACCTCCAGAGCCCCATCCACGAGGGGCGCAAAGGCCAGGGAATGGGTGGCAGTACCCACAATAAACGCCCAGAGAGACGGCACGGTGAGCACATCGCGGACTTGCCCCCAACTCAGCCCCGGCTGGGCCGATCGCCCAAAATAGCTGGCGAGGAAAACACCGATGCCGTAGGTACCCACCACATTTTGGGTCACGCTATAGAACACAATCCAGCTAAGATAACTATCGCTCACCAAGATAGGGGCGATCGCTAAGCCCACAAAGCCTGTATTGGCAATCATCGACGACAGGACAAAACTACCGCGCCGGGCTGGATCGCTCCAGTAGTCTATGGGCGGAATCGGAGGTGGTGATAAAACCGGTTCCCTAGGCGCTGTATCGGCGGCATCTAGAGAGAGCAGATTGTCTGTAGTATCAGACGATTGATCGACTTGGCTAGGGTCGGGACTGGGATCAGGGAGGGGCGATCGCTTCTCCTGTTCTGCCCGCCAGGTTATCCAAGATAAGGTGATCCAGGCTAGCCCTAAACTGCCCACTAGGGTCAGCGCCGTAATCAGCGGCACGAGGCCCACGCTATCGGAGAAATCGGTGCTGTGGGCGAGGGCAAAGACTTCTAGGGGAATGCCCACCCAGTAAAGCCCTCGGCCAATCAATCGGGGCCAGGCTTCGGGTAAAAATCTCGCTAGGAGCACCCCCAGTCCTGGCCAGAATATGAGAGGTAGATAAGCATGAAGGAGAGTGTCGGTCATGGCTTAAGCTCCTCCAGTCTAGATAAGCGATCGATCACTCAACTATTTCTCCAGTCGCACCACGTACCATTGCAGGAAGCGATCGGGGCCAAGGTCGAATTCGCAGTAGGTGTCGCGCAGATGCAGAGCTTGGGCTTCTAGGGAGTCTAGCCGCTGGAGATCCCGAGGCAGAGGGTCGGCATAGGTAGACAACACCTGCGTCAATTTGGCCAGCAGTTCCTCTGCGGTCAACAATTGCTCCGGTTGATTCGCTTCCAAGAGGACGTAGGCATCTTCTTGGTACATCATGGGGTCAGGCATGGTTCTCTCCTTGCAACGAATGCATCCCTGTTTTGCACATTGCCCCACCCTTCGGGAAGCGCAAGCTCTACATCCCCCAGCCCCTTCGCCCCTTTTTGGGAGAAAGGGAGCCGGATTCAACGTCCCTCGCCCGCTCTGAGAGAGAGATTTAGGGTGAGGGCAGTGGGATGCATCCCTGGCGATCGCCCCGACTCCCCTCGTGATCAAAAGGAATCGGGGTTCAAGCTATCGGCTAGATTCAACGTCCCTCGCCCGCTCTGGGAGAGGGATTTAGGGTGAGGGCATCCTAATCTTCCGCAAACACGTAGCGATAGAGTTCGCTGGGGTCGGGTTCAGGACTGTCTTGGGCGAATTGTACCGCCTCATCAATCTCCGCCTGAATGCGCTTTTCGATCGCTTTCAGTTCCGCCTCAGTTGCCAACTTTTGATCCACCAGGTAGGTGCCTAGACGCTTGATCGGATCGCGGGAGAACCAGGCGTCTTTTTCCTGCTTACTGCGCAATTCATCCGGATCCGCCAAGGAGTGACCGCGGAAGCGGTAGGTGAGCGCTTCAATCAACGTGGGCCCTTCCCCAGCTCGCGCCCGTTCAACGGCTTCTTGGGCCACAGCTCGCACCGCTAGCACATCCATGCCGTCTACCTCAACGCCCACCATATTGAAGACGCTGGCTTTTTTGTAGATTTCTGGCTGAGAGGTGGCGCGATCGTGGGCCATGCCGATCGCCCATTTGTTGTTTTCCACCACGTAAATGATCGGCAGCTTCCACAGGGCCGCCATGTTCAGGCATTCAAAAAACTGACCGTTGTTCGACGCACCATCCCCAAAGAAGCAGGTGGAAACTTGGTTGGCATTAGCGTCTCCCAGAGCTTCCCGGCGATACTTCGCCTGGAAAGCGGCCCCAGTCGCCACGGGAATGCCCTCGGCCACAAAGGCATAGCCACCCAGCAAGTTATGTTCTGCGGAAAACAGGTGCATAGAACCGCCCCGTCCCTTGCTGCAGCCTGTGGCCTTACCAA
>DATNRH010000160.1 GCA_036703605.1 Candidatus Obscuribacterales bacterium
TCGAACGCTTGTAGAACAGTTGTGCTGTAATGGGTAACACCTCTAACCCCTGGGTGGTTAAAAATCGCACCTGCCCAGCTCGTACGTCTAATCCTGGCTGCAGGGGCAGGGCATCTAGGGAACCGCGATCGTTGGCGATCGCCACAAAGCCTTGGGCGGCGGTGGCAGCCGCAACCGGAATGCCCAGAAGTTGCAGAAACTTGAGGCGATTGCGTTCAGGAATTTGGTTGGCGCGGTAGAGAATGCTCTCGGTCATAAAGGCAAAGAGCTGAATGATGGTGACGCCGGGGTCGCTATCGTTGAAGTTAGTCCACTCAGGATTATGCACCGGGATTCTGGCCAGGGCATCCCGCAAGATGTCGGCATAGGCGCGATCGTCGAGGGATGGAACATGAATAGCCATCGGTTCCTCTAGCCTCCTAAACGAAGTGTGAGTGCTAAGCGTTCATGGCCGCCGGTGGACACCAGCCCATAGTCTAGGGTGATGATGACCTGCTGGGGATGGTTGGGGTCGGCATCCACCTGCACGTCCTGCAAGCGGATACGAGGTTCCCACAGATTCAGGGCATGTTCAACCCGCTCTTGAATTAAACAGCGATTGACGGTGGTGTTCGGTTCAAATAAGAATGTTCCTAAACCTGCTCCAAACGATCGCAGCATCAACCGTTCTCCCAGTTCTGTTTGTAAAATCACTTGAATCGACTCGCGAATATTTTGTGCGCCCTCCGACCAGGCCATGCGGCCATCTGCTCCAATTCGGGGTGGAAAGGCAATGCTGCGACCAAAGAGTGTTCCAGTATCCATGGATTAGCCCCCTTCCGGTTTTTTGGGTTTAGCATTGAGCCCAGGCAACGGTAAGCAAAAAATGAGGTAAGGCACCCACTTGAAGATGTAGTCCAGCACTAACACCATGATAATCAGCAAGATCAGGGCACAGATGGTAATGATAGGAATCGATAAGGTGCAAAGTTTACCAATATCAATGCCTTTTGTCTTGCAGGCACCGGTTCTAGGGTTAGGTAATTTTCGATGGAAGGGCCAGGGTAAAACAGAAAGAACCAAATCCCCTAGCGTGAGTTTGCGGGCCACCTCAATTTGGCAGGCTAGGGCATCGGAAATCACAAACATGGCGTTTTTAGAAAACTTACGCAG
>DATNRH010000161.1 GCA_036703605.1 Candidatus Obscuribacterales bacterium
CACTTCCACACTGAATTCCAACCATCACCGACGGTGATGCATAGGAATACTTCACACTCACCAGATTCCCACCACCACAGGAAGGATCACTCTGCCGCACACCTTCATAATACAGAGTGAGCTCGCTGCCGGTACCATTAACCATTGCCGAAGTTGCCGTCCTGACGTCCAAGGAAATAAAATCATAAAGTGCGCGGAGGTTGTGCTGACGAGTCGCCAATTCTTCCATCTGGCCATAGGTTCTCTTGGAGGCAATGAAGAGCTGCCCGGCACCAAGGACAACGATCAGCCCAATGACCAATGCGACCATCAACTCGACAAGCGAAAATCCCTGATACTGTCGAGGGCAGGAAAAAGAAGGTCTTGACACCGCTTTATGCTCCATAGTCATAAACCCGGCAGCTTAGCCAAAAACATTAGGGTAGAGACATCCTCACCCACGAACCGGTCATCTTTCCATCCTAGGATAATACGATAGCCACACTCGGTGGAGGATGACACACCAACAGCAGACTCCACTTCAAGCTGGTTGAAATAGGGGCTCCATGCATCACCCCAATCATTCACATGATCAAGACCATGACCATCTTTGAAGGGACATACCCTGTTATGCTCACCCAGTTCCACCCACAGACGCTCCTCCGCATCCTGTGCAGCGACGGCAGCAATGGAGCGCTGATAGGAAACATGGGCCCCCTGTAGAGCCTTGATCTGCATGGCAGCCACGCCCAGCAGCCCAAACGCCAGAACCAACAGCGCTACCAAGGCTTCAATAAGGGTGAAACCTTTCGAGGCAAGGCCACCCATGCACCGACCTCTCTTAGGCACATCCACCTCCATCTGCTACTCCTGCCAGGTTTACACAAACTTTCTCGCTTTCACCAGCGTAACTGACCTCAATCTCTACAGCACTTGAAGGCCTTCCCAGCTGATTGTATGTAAATGTCACCGATCCACTAGCAAGATTGACGGGTGAGGAACTTTCGTCAACCGACTTCACACACCACTTCCCTTGATCCGGACTAGCACAGTCGATACTTGTTTCCCCTGAAGCTGCTAGGCGCTT
>DATNRH010000162.1 GCA_036703605.1 Candidatus Obscuribacterales bacterium
GTTGAGAGTGACAAAGCTGATATGGATGTCGAAGCCTTCGAAGATGGATTCCTTGCTGCCATTATCACTGGCGAAGGCGAGACTGGAGCTGTTGGTGCCCCTGTAGCCTTGATTGCCGCAGAGGAGAAAGACATCCCCTCCCTTCAGGCTTACGCTGCTTCTCTTTCTGGAGCTCCCGCCCCGGCTGCTGCAGCACCAGCTGCATCCAGCGCTGCCCCAGCCGCCCCCAAACCAGCTGCTCCTAGGGCTGCCACCCCAGCTGCCGCTTCTGGCGGCCGTGTGACGGCTTCGCCTCTGGCCAAGAAGAAGGCTGAAGAACTTGGTGTTGACATTGGCTCCGTTGCCGGAACTGGACCAGGAGGACGTATCACTGCATCTGATGTCGAAGCTGCTGCGTCTGGAACTGCCCCGACCAAAAAAGCTGCTGCTGCTCCATCCAAGCCTAGCTGGACTCCCGCCCCTGGTGTTATTGCCGCCACACCCACTGCGCGGGCTCTTGCCAAGAAGGCTAAGATCGACCTTGCTACCATCCAGGGAACTGGACAGTTCGGCCGTGTTACCGTTGATGATGTAAAGATGGCTACTGGAGAAAAGAAGCCCGAGCGCAAGCGCACTGTTCCCGGTCAAGAAGTTGTCGAAATGCCAACTGGATTTGTCCCTTTCACTGGTATGCAAAAGGCTGTCAGCAAGAACATGGAAGCCACGCTCCCTGTTCCTGTTTTCCGCACTAGCCGAGAAATCATGATGGATGGTTTTGAAGAGCTCTATGCTAAATTGAAGCCCCAGGGTATTACTGTTTCTGCCATGCTCTCCAAGGCTGTTGCTCTTGCCATTGAGAAGCACCCTATCATCAATAGCTCTTACTCCGACAAGGATGGCGGTGGAATCCAATACAACCCCGATATCAACATTGCCATGGCTGTTGCCATTGATGGCGGTTTGATTACCCCCACTCTTCAATACGCCAACGAACGCAGTGTAGCTGAACTCGGAGAGAATTGGAAGGAACTCGTCGACAAAGCTAGATCTGGAAGTCTATCGCCTGCTGAGTACCAATCTGGAACTTTCACAATCTCCAACTTGGGTATGTTTGGAGTTTCTGAGTTCGGTGCCATCCTTCCACCAGGACAAGGTGGAATCCTTGCCATTGGCGGCACTCAAGATGCCGTCGTTCCATGCAAGCAATCCGTTTTGGGAATGAAGAAGGTCAGAAAGATGACTGTCACACTCACTGCCGACCACCGTCAAATCTACGGAGCAGACTCGGCCCTATTCCTCAAGACACTCGCTGACATCATGGAGAACAAGCTTGAT
>DATNRH010000163.1 GCA_036703605.1 Candidatus Obscuribacterales bacterium
TTGCGTAAGCTGACCCCTCTGTTGATACCTTTGAAGAGGAAGAGGCGATCGCTATTGCCGAAGTACAAAAGGAGATCGAAGGTTTGGAAAGTCAACTGACGGAGGTACGCGGCAAAATAGCGAGGGACTTGAAGCAGTTGGGGGTTGAAGTTGACACAGGAGGAACCCGATGATCGCTCAATTGACGAAGCGCACCTATAGCCCGGAGGAGTATCTCGCTCTCGAAGCTCAGGCGGAGTATCGCAGTGAATATCGTGACGGGGAGATTATACCGATGGCGGGGGGAACGACAAACCACAATGAGATTGTGACGAATCTGTGTGTAATGCTGAAGCCGCCGCTCCGGGCGAGGGGGTATCGGCTGTTTACGGAGAATGTGCGGGTATGGATTGAGCGTTATCGGGTTTACACTTACCCGGATGTGATGGCGATCGCGGGGGAGCCGGTGTATTACGGGGCGGGAACGAGCACGGTGACGAATCCGAGTTTGATTGTGGAGGTAGCGTCGAAATCGACGAAGAACTACGACCAGGGCGACAAGTTCGACTATTACCGTTCGTTGCCCAGTTTTCAGGAATACATTTTGGTGGAACAGTACCGCTGGCGGGTGTTGCAGCATTTGCGGCAGGACAATGGTCAGTGGCTGTTGAGTGACTATGAGGAGTCGGGGGATGTGGTGCTGTTGGCTTCGCTGGATCTGCCGCTGCCGCTGAGCGAGATCTATGCTGGGGTGGATTTTGGCCGATCAGAGGCGGATATCGAGGAGCGGATAGAGGGGCAATCATGACAGCGATCGCAGGGGTTGTCGTTGTTGGCAGGGTGGATCTGTTGCAAAAACAAACTACTCTCAACCCTATGCGTCGCAAGGCTTTCAGGCTTAGCGATCAAACTTTCATTACTATACAAAGGCGGAGTCTGCCGACGACAGCCCATCCATCCCACTTTATCTGCATGGCTGGAGCGAAGTAGCCCAGAGCCGCTAGATTGCCTCTGCTGACCAGAGCGCGATCGCTCATCCCCAAATTATTTCCCAATCAGTGGGGAGACATTCCCAAGTTTTTCACAATGGTTCTCTAGATTAGGAGATAACCAAAACAGCTCAGGAGTTCCGACCATGTTGGCTCAACACATCACCACCATCGAACGCTTCTACGAAATCTACTCCCACAGCCTCAGCGTTGGTGTACTCAGTCTGCAAGATTGGTTGGTGTTGAACGAAGTGCAAGCCTTGCCTAGCCTCACGGAAGAAGCTCAATCGATGCTGAAGCGCCTCCTCCATTCCCTCCGCACCGGTCGCATCCATGCCCAACTGCAAGGAGCATAAGGTCTGCGCTGCTTGTCTGTTGTCCGATAGTCCCACGCACTTCAATGGGGAATCTACGACAG
>DATNRH010000164.1 GCA_036703605.1 Candidatus Obscuribacterales bacterium
TGACGTGATGATCGGCGGTCTGGGGAATGACACCTACGTGGTCGATGCCGCTGGGGATGGGGTAGTGGAAACCGTGGACATCGGTGGTGGCATCGATACGGTGATCTCCTCGGTGTCCTATACCCTGGGGGCTAACCTAGAGAATCTGATCTTGGCAGCCGGGGCGGGCAACATCAACGGCTTTGGTAATGCCCTAGAGAATAGCCTGATCGGCAACGGGGGCAACAACACCCTCGATGGCGGAGCTGGAGCCGACTACATGGCCGGCGGGGCCGGCAATGATCGGTATTTCGTTGATGATGAGGGCGATCGCGTTGTCGAAAACCCGGGTGAAGGTTTAGATACAGTAACCTCCAGCGTTTCCTACACCCTAGGGGCCAATATCGAAAATCTTACCCTAGTAGGAACGGCCGTCGTTGGGGTAGGCAATGATGAAAACAATACCCTGCGCGGCAATGCCCAAGGGAATCTCCTCGACGGCGGTGCGGGCAATGATGTGATGATCGGCGGCGCAGGCAGTGATACCTATGTAGTGGACAGTCGCGGAGACGTGGTTGTAGAAACCGGTGCCGATCCCTTCGATACCGTGATTTCCTCGATTTCCTACACCCTCGGCAACACCTTAGAAAATCTGACCCTCAGCGGCAATGCCAACATCAACGGCACCGGCAATACGGCGAATAACACGATTCGCGGCAACACCGGCAACAATATCCTCGATGGCGGAGCCGGGGCGGATGTGCTGATCGGCGGGGGCGGTAGCAATACCTTTGTGGTAGATAACCTCGGCGATCAGGTGGTAGCCACAGGGCCGGGCATTGACCTGGTGGTCTCCAGCGTCAACTATACCCTAGGCGCGAATCTAGAAAACCTCACCCTCAACGGCACCGGCAATATCAACGGTGTAGGTAATGATGTTGCCAATACCATCACCGGCAACGAGGGGAATAATACCCTGCTGGGGCTGGGCGGCAACGATCGCATCATCGGTGGGGCTGGCAACGACTACATCGACGGCGGCAACGGGTCAGACTACATGGCCGGCGGCACCGGTAGTGATACGTACATCGTCGATAATGCTGGGGATGAGGTAAACGAAGCGATCGCTGGCCCCCTAGGCGGCATCGATACCGTCATTTCAGATCTTTCCTTGACTCTCGGGGCCAATCTAGAAAACCTGATTCTCACCAACAATGGCCCCAACCTCAACATCAATGGGGTGGGCAACGCCGAAAACAATACCATCCTCGGCAACGACGGCAACAACACCCTGTTGGGGGGAGCTGGTCGAGATGTGATCAGCGGTGGGGCCGGCAATGACTACATCGACGGCGGCATCGGCGCGGATAATCTACGCGGCGGCGCGGGCAATGATACTTACATCGTCGATAACCTCGGCGACGTGGTGGTCGAAGACCTCACCAACGCGGCCGGCGGCGGCATTGACCTGGTGATTTCCGATGTGTCCTTTACCCTAGGGGCCAATCTCGATAACCTCACCCTCACCAACAATGGTCTGAACCCCAACATCAACGGGGTGGGCAACGCCGAAAACAACACGATCCTCGGTAATAACGGCAACAACACCCTGCTGGGATTAGTAGGAAATGATGTGCTGATCGGTGGGGAGGGCAATGATGTCCTCGATGGCGGTACGGGCAATGACATTATGGTTGGCGGTGCCGGCAATGACACCTACGGGGTGGATGCCTTGGGCGATGTGGTTGAAGAAGCGATCGCTGGCCCAGCCGGCGGCATTGATCTAGTCTTGTCCGATCTGTCCTACACCCTGGGCGCTAATCTGGAAAACCTCACCCTGCGCGGCACGGCAGCGATCGGGGTGGGCAATGATGAAAACAATACGATCCTTGGTAACGCTGCCGATAACCAACTCCTGGGCGGCTTCGGCGATGATGTGCTGATCGGTGGCGGCGGTAATGACCGCCTGGATGGGGGCGTTGGCGATGACATCATGCGCGGCGGCATCGGCAATGATACCTACCTCGTCGATTCCTTGGGTGATGTAGCAGCAGAAATCGTGGGCGGCCCCACCGGTGGCTTGGATCTAGTGATCTCCAACGTCAGCTTTACCCTCGGGGCCAATCTGGAAAACCTTACCCTCACCGGGGCCGCCAACCTCACGGGGGTAGGTAATACTGAGACCAATACCCTGCGCGGCAATGGCGGGAACAATATCTTGGATGGTGGTGAAGGCGCAGACAGTCTGTTCGGAGGGGCGGGTAACGATGTCTTCCGGGTGGATAATCTGGGCGATCAGGTATTTGAAAATGCCGGCGAGGGCATCGATACCGTGGAATCCTTCGTATCCTTTACCCTCGGACCCAACCTAGAAAACCTCGTGTTACTGGGGTCAGATCCAATCAACGGGGTGGGCAACGGCGAAACCAACACCATCCTCGGCAATGCCGGCGACAATACCCTGCTGGGGCTCGCCGGCAACGATGTGATCCTGGGCGGCGCGGGCAATGACTATATTGACGGCGGCACCGACGATGACACCATGACCGGCGGCGCGGGCAATGATACCTACATTGTGGATTCCTTGGGCGATCGCGTCACCGAACGCACGGGTGAAGGCTTCGATACCGTGATTTCCTCCGTGTCCTTTACCCTGGCTCCCAACATTGAGCGGGTGATTTTGGTGGGCGTGGGTGATTTGAACGTCGTCGGTAACGACCAAGACAATACCCTCACCGGCAACGACGGCGATAATACCCTGCTCGGTCGTGGCGGCAACGATGTGTTGATTGGCCGCGGCGGCGACGACTACCTGGATGGCGGCAGCGGCAACGACATCATGCGCGGTGGTGCTGGCAATGACACCTACGTGGTGGATAGCCTGGGCGATCAGGTGATTGAAGACATTGCTGGCCCGGCAGGGGGCATTGACCAGGTGATCTCCAGCGTTAGTTTTACCCTCACCCCCAACCTGGAAAACCTCACCCTCACCGGGAATGCCAACATCAACGGCATCGGCAACAACGGCAATAACACCCTCATCGGCAATGCTGGCAACAACCGTCTGGAAGGGCGCGATGGCAACGACGTCCTTGTGGGCGGCGGCGGCATCGACTTCCTGGTGGGCGGTGCCGGCGATGATACCTATTTTGTCGATAACAGCAGTGATGTGGTGGTGGAAGCCGCTGGTCAGGGTAATGATGTGGTCTTCGCCACCGCCTCCTACACCCTAGGGTCTGGGGTGGAAGTGGAGCGGTTGATTCTCCTGGGAGAAGACAATATCAACGGCACCGGCAACGAGTTTGACAACACCCTCATCGGTAATGCGGGCAATAACCGTCTCGATGGCGGCACGGGCAGCAACCGCCTGGAAGGGGGCGCGGGCAACGATGTCTACGTGGTCAACAGCGTTGATGACATCGTGGTGGAAGCAGGCCCCGCCACCGATATCGACACGGTGGAAGCCAGCATTAGCTATACCCTAGGAGCCAATCTAGAAAACCTGATTCTCACGGAAGATGGCCTAGACCTTGACCTAATTGGGGTGGGGAATGCCCTCGACAACAGCATCATCGGCAACAGCGGCAACAATATCCTGGATGGCGGCGGCGGGGTCAACTACCTAGCAGGCGGCCGCGGGGATGACACCTACCGGGTCAACAACTCCAATGACGTCGTCGTTGAGCGGTTGAATGAAGGGATTGACCTCGTGGAAGCCACGGCTAGCTATGTGCTGGGTGCCCATGTGGAAAATCTCACCCTGGTAGCTGGGGCAGGGCCGATCAACGGGACGGGGAATAATCTCAACAACAGCATCATCGGCAATGAGTTTGTCAATATCCTCAGCGGCGGCGATGGCAACGACTACCTGGATGGCGGAGTTGGTGCCGACACCATGATCGGCGGGCTGGGCAACGATACCTTTATCGTAGACAACATCGGTGATGTGACGCTTGATAGCGGCCCCGGCATTGACACCGTCATTGCCGACGTGAGCTTTACCCTCGGTGCTAGTCTGGAAATCCTGATCCTCACGGACGATGGCCCCGACTTGGATATCAACGGCATCGGTAACGACCAAGCCAACACCATCATCGGCAACTCAGGCAACAACATCCTGGATGGTCGCGGGGGGAGCGATCGCCTCGTTGGTGGCAGCGGTGACGATACCTACATCGTGGATAGCAGCGCCGACCAGGTGATTGAGCTAGCGGGCGAGGGCATTGATCTGGTTGTTGCCAGTGTCGGCTATACCCTGGGGGCCAACCTGGAAAACCTCACCCTCAGCGAAACCGCCCCAAATCTGAACATCAACGGCGTCGGCAATAATCGCAACAACACGATCACCGGCAACAGCGGCAATAATATCCTGGACGGTGGCGAAGGGGCAGATGTCTTACTGGGCGGTGCAGGCAATGACACCTACATCGTGGATGATGAGTTCGACCAAATCATTGAAACTGGCCCCGCCACAGATTTGGATACGGTGATCGCCAAAATTAGCTGGACTCTGGCACCCCAGCTAGAGCAGCTCATCCTCAGTGAAGATGCTCCCAATCTGAACATCAACGGCACGGGCAACGCCGGGAACAATACGCTCATTGGCAACTCCGGCAACAATATCTTGGATGGCGGTCTGGGTAATGACGTGATGATCGGCGGTGCGGGCAATGATATCTATATCGTTAATAGCACCCGCGATTCCGTCGTGGAGGCATCGGGCGGCGGGACAGATACCGTGCGGTCTAGCGTCAACTTTACCCTGGGCGACAATATCGAACGTCTGGAGCTACAGGGCACCGGCAACGTCAACGGTACTGGCAGCGGTAGTGATAATGTGATCATCGGCAATGTCGGCAATAACGTCCTCGACGGCGGCGGCGGTCGCAACCGCTTGGAGGGTGGTGCGGGCAACGACACCTATATCATTACGGAAGACGACATTGTGGTGGAGGACGGCCCCGATACAGACATTGATACGGTTGTGGCGGGTTTCGAGGTGGATCTGCGGCAAGAGCCCTTCACCCGCATCGAAAACCTGACTATTTCCAGCGATGCCAACCTTAACGGCTTTGGCAATGAGGCGAATAACGTCATCAATGGCGGGTCGGGCAATAACCAACTGTTTGGCTTTGGGGGCGATGATAGCCTCAATGGCTTTGCGGGCAACGACACCCTGGTGGGCGGCAATGGCAACGATGCCCTGGTGGGCGGTAACGGCAACGATACCCTCATCGGCGGTCGCGGTACAGATATCCTAGAGGGCGGCAGCGGTCGCGATCGCTTCGTCTTTGATGTCCTAGACGGCGCAGTGGATACTATCGTGGACTTCACGGCGGGCAACTCCACCAATGCCGATCGCATCGTTCTCGATCTATCCGTCTTCACCCGCATTCAAAGCGACATCAACTTGGCAGGCAACGGTCAAGAAACCGGCCCCTCCGGCTTCAGCCTGGAAGATGAATTTGCGGTGTTGGGGGCAGCCAATGAAGCAACAGCGGTGATTGTCTACAACGAAGGTACGGGTGCCCTAGCCTACCGGGCCACGGCGGGCGGTGCCCTCACCCAGTTTGCGTTGCTGAACGGACGTCCCTCCATTAGCAACGAGGACTTCCTGCTGCAAGCCTAGGGTCTTGCCCCTGTTCCCAACACGAAAAAAGCGATCGCCTTCCTAGCCAGAAGAGCGATCGCTTGGATCACCGTCTACCACATGTCAAAGTAAACTTATCCCAGGTCTTGGGCACCTCGATCAGGCAACGGACAAGCCATCGACAGGTCGCCCGAGCTAGTTGTAAACGTTGTCTCATCTCGATAGTGGCGGGGCGTTTGCATCATCAACTGCCAAACCTTACCGATCTCTAAAAGATTAAAGCGATCGGGATAGAGTTCCTGAAGCAGCTCTTGCACCATCGGATAGTAGTCTGAATTCATACCAGGAAAGATATGGTGTTCCGTATGGTAAGAAAAGTTGAGATGGAGCACGTCAAAGATCTTAGGTACCCGCAGCGATATGCTGTTGATCAACGGATCATTCACCGGCGTCATGCGGCATAGCATATGGTTGGTGTAGATATAAATCATGGCACCGCAATAGCCAATCCAAATGGGCAGAAAATAGCCCAAGAGCAGCGGAATCGGATGCCAGCCCAGGTAGCTAAGAATGCTCAGGTGAATGGCGATAACCACCAATAATTCCAGAGCGATCGCTTTTCGTTCCTTAGGACTAACGGTAAAGGAAAACACCGGATATCGGGTTTTTCCATCATTGAATAACAACACCGCCGTTAGATTCCGAAAGGCATGAACAGCCCAAGACGACGTCATGCCCACGGCTAGCCAAAGAGGATGCACCTCTACCGACGGCACGAACAAATTCTGGATCCATTTACCCCAGCTTTCTGGCTGATCGAATAAGTAATTGCGATCGGGATCTTGGAGAGAATTGGTGTTGCTGTGATGCTCTCGGTTATGCACCGCTTTCCATAATGTGGGCGGCATCCACAACATCGACAGTCCGATCAAGCTCAGTACCTTCCGCAGTAATGGCTGTTTCACCGCACTGCTGTGCATCAAGTCGTGGGTACTAAATAAGAGAATGATCACACTATTTCCCATGGCGATCGCCAGCGGCAGATAAAGCCATAGTAAATACCAAGACCACTGATCTAGATGTTTGGCAATACCCCAGCCCAAAAGCAAAATAGCAACATTGATGAGTAAAATAACAACCTTGTTTCTATCGGGTAGAAATGCATCCGGAGGAAGTAAGGGTCGGAGCTTCTTCGCATACTCTGCCTGACTTATCCAGATTTCACGATCAGTAACGTTCATAAAGTTCCGTAAATTGTTCAAGGATCAAATCTTTCGACATTCTTAAAATGTCAAGCCTAAGGTTTAGTTCCGCACTATCGTTGGCTCAACAGGTGTTGTTGACGAGTAACGAGCATCAAAACATCGAGCCCATCATTGTCACCCCACGCGAATCCCAGGACTCAGCAACGCCGTTTGCCCATAGATAACTGGAGAGAGTGCAATGAGTCTCACTACTACCAAGCAACCTATTCAAGCCTATCTTCCCCTCTTAGGAGATATCAGCCACAAGCATCCACTCGCCTATCAAGCTAGTCGAGGAGCCGTCAAAGTATTCAACGCCTTACAGATGGCCGTAGCGGAGTCTTACATTAACGGACTAGAGGTTCCTGACTCCATGTTGCGATCGCTGTTTGATACCTGTATGCCAATTCTGTTCCAACATTTTCCATCTCTGCTAGCCCCCTACGACTGGGTACTGCATGAGACAGACCACCTGGCAGAAGGGTCTCAGGATTTAATGAAAATTCAGTACGACCTCCCACAGAGAATGTTTAAGCTGATGTTGGGGGACTGGGATTTAATGTATCCTAAATACACCATGGCGCTGTGGGAAAGGGGAGCCACTGACCTTGAACAGGCGCAGATGCACATGGTCGATGACGCTATAGAGAAGCTTGGCATTCAAGATGGTGACCATGTCCTAGATGTGGGTTGTGGATGGGCTGCTGTCCCAAACTATGTCATGTCGAAATTCCCCAATGTTCGGTTTACAGGACTGAGTCTCAGCCATGAACAGTGCGAAGATGTTCGCCAGCGCATGAAGGATCCTAAGAGTTATCTTAGCTCAGACCGATTCACCTTGGTCGAAGGAGATTTTAACACAATTCAATTTGAAGAGACGTTTGACAAAGTTCTATCCATGGGTGTTTTTTGTCATGTCGGCAATTTGACCCACGCTTTTGAAAAAATTGCGTCTTTCTTGAAGCCTAAAGGTCAGTTCTTTTTGCATATTATTACGGTGCGTCTACCCAATAATGTCTCCAGTGTCTACACCCATCGGTATATTTTTCCCCATGGTCGCTACTGGAATTTTGATGCTCCCCCAGCCCGCAACCAACACCTAAAAACCGTGAAACGCTGGTATATCAACGGCAACAACTATTCCAAAACCTTCGCTAGTTGGCTCCAGCGCTTTGATGACCACTATGACGAGATCAAAGATCTCGATTATGGGATCGACTTTCTAAAATT
This sequence comes from Candidatus Obscuribacterales bacterium, assembly GCA_036703605.1. Taxonomy (NCBI): domain Bacteria; kingdom Bacillati; phylum Candidatus Melainabacteria; order Candidatus Obscuribacterales; species Candidatus Obscuribacterales bacterium. Next base: position 8,044 of record DATNRH010000164.1, read on the forward strand.
CCGGCGCATCTGGCGCTTTTACCTGATCTGGTTCGTTTCCAACTTTGCTAGTTGTGATGGGGAAATCAATGGTAACGGTCAATTTCTGATGACCCTCACCTAGTTCATTCAGTAGTACAAAGCGATCGCTCCCCAAGCATCTCACAGGTGTCGGAAGGAGCGATCGCTTAAACCTAGGCTGACAGACTATCACAGCACCTGATTATTGGCATAGATAATATCTTACTTGACTTAGATGCAGCAACAAAAAAGAGTAGGCGTTGCTGAATGAAGATATAAAATCGGCGTGTGAGCCTCTTACTCACGGTTTATTAGCACCTATCCTATCGCGATTCAGCAATGCCAAAGAGTCGCCAAAAAAAGAGTCACCAAAACACCAAAAAGATAGATATATCTCCAGTCATCGAAACGAGTTCTCCATCCCAACCCCGTCAAAAAACTTATGTTGACCCAGCAGAGC